>JAFAIY010000085.1 GCA_019236485.1 Comamonas sp.
TCGATGAGGTCGATATAGAGCTGCTTGGCTTCGTCGAGCGAGGTGCCGTTGAGCTTGTCCCAGGCATCCCATTTGGCGCGGGCCACCATGTCGGTGAAGCTGGGCTTCTTGGTCTCGTTGTCGCCCTCGGTGGCCTGCTTGTACAGCGCGTAGATCTTGAGCAGCGTGGCGTTATCGGGGCGCTCGCTGATCGAGGTGGAATTCTTGACGGCGGCTTCGAAATTGGCGTTCAGATCGGACATGGGTAGGTCTCCGGGTTTATAGAAATCCCGGCCAGTGTAGCGAAAAATCCAGAAAATTAGAACGATCGTTCTTTTTTTCTCACAAGCTACGACACCGGCCTCGCCGCAACCACTTTCCGCCCATGGTCTAGCCCCTCCCGCAGCCGATTTGATTGCAAAAGATATAATTTCATCTGAAATCAAATCGAAAGCCCACCATGAGTCTGGATTCACGCCTGGAGCGCATCCTGGCCGGCAAGCCGGCCCGCCACCGGGATGCGGTCGCCGCCTCCCGCCTGCTGCTGCATACCGCCACCCTGCTGGAGCGCCGCGTGGACGAGGCGCTGGCGCCGTTTGCGGTGCATATGCGCGAGTACCTGGCCCTGCACCTGCTGTCCGACAGCGTGCACGAGCCGCTGCGCCCTTCCGACCTCAGCGTGTCGCTGGACGCCACGCGCACCCAGGTCACGCGCCTGCTCGACGGGCTGGAGAAAAAAGGCCTGCTGGTGCGCAGCCAGGACGCCCTGGACCGCCGCAGCCTGCAGCTGGCACTGACGCCGGCCGGCACGCAGCTGCTGCAGCGCTGCGTGCCCACGGTGCAGCAGGTCTATCTGCAGACCTGGGCCGGCCTGGGCGAGCAGGCCACGCGCGTGCTGCAGCAGCAGCTGCGCCAGGTGCACAGCGGCCTGCAGCAGCAAGAGACTGCGGACCCAACCGGCGCAGGCGCCAAGGCCTGACGGCCTGCGCCTCTCTGAACCCATGGCACAACCCTCATGAAAGCCCAGCGCTGGCAAGCGTTCATGCACCGCCGCAAGCAGTGGCTGCTGATGTGGCTGCTCGGCGCCCTGGTGGGCATGGAGTTCCTCGAGAACGGCATGTTCGTCTTCGGCTCCTCGCACATTCTGAGCGGCATAGGCGTGGCGCCGCGCGAGTTCGCCCAGGTGCAGGCCGCCTACGCCATAGGCAGCATGCTCATGATCGCGCTGCAGCAATGGCTGACGCGCCATTTCGGCTACCGCCACTATCTGCTGATCGCGCTGCTGCTCTACGGCCTGGGCGACCTGGCCTCGGCGAATGCGGCCAATCTCGCGGAGCTCACCACGGCCCGCCTGGTGCAAGGCATGGGCGGCGGCGCTTTCTTCATCAGCACGCGGGTGCTGATCCCGCTGCTGTTCTCCGTCCAGCAGCGCCCCAAGGCCGTGCGCATCTATATGCTGAGCATCTTCAGCGTGGGCGCCATCGCCCCAGTGCTTTCGGCCTGGCTGGTGGACAACTGGGGCTGGCGCTGGGTGTTCTGGAGCGTGCTGCCCCTGGTGGGCCTGCTGACCTTGGGCGTGCGCTGGCTGCTGCCGCGCCACCTGGGCCGCAGCCACACGCCGGTGCGCTTTTCCGTGGCTCCCGTGCTGATGTTCGTGCTGGCCGTGGGCTGCGTGCAGTGGAGCTTTTCCGAAGCGCGTTACGAGCTGTTCGACCGGCCCGAGCGCCTGATCCTGGTGGTGCTGACCGGCGTGCTGCTGCTGGGCCTGTTCGGCCTGCACCAGTGGAAGCACGACGAGCCGCTGCTGCATCTGCGCGATCTCACGCATCCGGGCTTTCTCGTGGGCATAGCCCTGTATGCGCTGTACTACTTCGTGATCAATTTCAGCAACTACCTGTTTCCGCAGTTCGCGGAGCAGGGGCTGGGCATTCCGCTGCTCACCACGGGCTGGCTCAACAGCTTTTCCGCGGCCATCAGCCTGGTGGTCGCCATCTTCTACATCCGGTATGCGGGCAAGGTGAGCAACAAGCGCGCCATGATGATGACGGGCTGCACGGCCATGGCCCTGGCCTGCTGGTGGATGAGCAAGATCGCGCCCGATGCGCCCGTGAGCGCGCTGCTCGGGGCCCTGGTCGTCAAGGGCTTCTTCGGCGTGCTCATGGTGCTGCCCGTGGCCGCGCTGACCTTTCGCGCCCTGGGCGACAAGCTGTTCGCCAAGGGCTACCAGAGCAAGAACATCATGCGCCAGATGATGGCCTCGTTCGCCTCGGCCGTGGCCGCCGTGGCGCTGCAGGACAGCCAGTTCACCGAATACACCGAGCTCATGGGCCGCGTCACGCCCGGCAACCAGGCCGCCGTGGACTGGCTGGCGCGGCTGCAGGCCAGCTTCGAGGGTCTGGGCTATACGGCGTCCCAGGCCCATGGCGC
>JAFAIY010000118.1 GCA_019236485.1 Comamonas sp.
CACTCGCGCGTGCCCGTGATCAACGGCCTGACCAACGAGTTCCACCCCTGCCAGATCCTGGCCGACATCTTCACCTTCATCGAGCACCGCGGCTCGATCAAGGGCAAGGTCGTGGCCTGGGTCGGTGACGGCAACAACATGGCCAACACCTGGCTGCAGGCCGCCGACCTGCTGGGCTTCACCGTCCACCTGTCCACGCCCAGCGGCTATGAGGTGGACGAGAAGCTGGCTTTTGGCGGCAAGACGCCACGCGCCGGCTGCTACCAGGTCTTTGCCGATCCGCTCGAAGCCTGCAAGGGCGCCGATCTGGTCACCACCGACGTCTGGACCAGCATGGGCTACGAGGCCGAAAACGAGGCGCGCCGCAAGGCCTTTGCCGACTGGTGCGTGGACGCCGAGATGATGGCTGCCGCCGGGAGCGAGGCCCTGTTCATGCACTGCCTGCCCGCCCACCGCGGCGAAGAGGTGGAAGCCGAAGTCATCGACGGCCCGCAATCCGTGGTCTGGGACGAGGCCGAAAACCGCATGCATGTGCAAAAAGCACTCATGGAATACCTGCTGCTGGGCCGCCAGCCGGGCTGATCAAGCACGCCATGGCTCATCTGCATACCACCACGACCATGCACCTGAGCCAAACACCATCCACACACCGCCTGCAGGTCCTGCGCCAGCTGGCGGTGTTTTTTTGCCCGCGCCGCCCCGGCGTGGGCCGGGGCGATGCCCGCTACGGGCAGTGCGGCGGCCTGCTGGCGCTGCGCCAGCCCCATATCGCGCGCCACTGGCGCGTACCCTCCTTCTTCGGGCCGCGCAAGCGCTTTGCGGCCCAAGTGCGCGCGCTCCATGTGCGCATCCACACTTTCTATCTGAAGTTTCTTCAAGGCCATACCTAGTGGCCGGGCCCCGGGGCCGTACCCCCTGCTCACTCCCCCTGCCGAGCCGCCTTGCACCAGCGAGGGTGGCCGGCCGTCGATGCCCGAACCCTGAAGAAACCCGATGTCCGAATCCATTCACCCCTGCCTGACCTGCGGCGTGTGCTGCCAGAACTACCGCGTGGAGTTCTCCATCTACGAGCTGCAATCCATGGGCGGCACCGTCCCCGACCACCTGGCCCATGAGGTCAACGGCAACCGCGCGCGCATGAACGGCACACAGCTGCACCCGGTACGCTGCGTGGCCTTGCGCGAGCTGCCCGAAATCGGCGAGGGCTGTGTGGGCTGCGGCATTTACGAGCAGCGCTCGCGCCCCTGCCGCGACTTCCCGTTTGCCTCCTACGGCTGCCACGACACGCGCGAGAAGTTCGGCCTGCCCGCACTCAGCGAAGCAGAGGTGGAGCGCTGGCAGGAAGCGGCCTGAGCGCGGCCGCTCGCGCTATCCAATAAAAAGCTGCCTGCGCCAGCAGTCTCTATATTTCAGGTGCTTCCATACCTGAAGTGTAGAAACTGCCAGCGCAGGCAGCTATGTTTTTAGAAGTGCGGCTGTGCAGCTAGGCCTTGCGCGTATCCGAGCAGCTGTCGCCGCCGCAGGCGCTGCAGCCGCCGCAGCTGGCGTTGCGGGCCGCCGGCGCCAGCGACGGATGCAGGCGCGCGGCCTTGCTGCGCCAGCCGGCCGGCAGATAGCGCCAGGCCAGGGACAGGGCTGCCACCAGCACGATGGCGCCCACGATCAGTTCTTGCCACATGAGAGTGTTCCCTTCTTCACAACGGCCTCAACCCCAGCCCAGCGCCACGGCGATGCGATAGGTCACAAAGCAGGCCAGATAGGCCAGGCCGAACAGATAGCCCGCCATCAGCAGCGGATAGCGCCAGCTGTTGGTCTCGCGCCTGACCATGGCCAGCGTGGAGATGCACTGGGGCGCAAACACAAACCACACCAGCAGCGACAGCGCCGTGGCGAAGGACCAGCTGCTGGCGATCAGCGGGCTCAGTTGCTGGGCCATGGCGTCGTCGCCCGAGGCCGACAGCGCATAGACCGTGCCCAGCGCGCTCACCGCTACCTCGCGTGCGGCCATGCCGGGCACCAGGGCGATGGCGATCTGCCAGTTGAAGCCTATGGGCGCCAGCACCAGCTCCAGCGCCTGACCGATCTGGCCCGCCAGGCTGTAGCGGATCGCGCCTTCGGTCACGCCATCGGGGGCCGACGGATAGCTGGAGAGGAACCACAGCACGATGCTCACCGTGAGGATGATGCCACCCACGCGGCGCAGGAAGATCAGGGCGCGCTCGTACAGGCCCAGCACCAGGCTGCGCGGGCTGGGCCAGCGGTAGGCGGGCAGCTCCATCAGCAGCGGGGTGCGGGTCTTGACCTTGCTGGCCAGCTTGGCCACCCAGGCTACGGCCATGGCGCTCAGAATGCCGCCCACATACAGCGCAAACAGCACCAGCCCCTGCAGATTGAAAAGGCCGGCCACGGTCTTCTCGGGGATGAAGGCGCCGATCAGCAGCGCATACACGGGCAGGCGCGCCGAGCAGGTCATCAGCGGCGCGATCATGATGGTCAACAGCCGGTCGCGCCAGCTGGAGATGGAACGCGTGGCCATGATGCCCGGCACGGCGCAGGCAAAGCTGGACAGCAGCGGAATGAAGGAGCGCCCCGACAGGCCGACGCCGCCCATGATGCGGTCGAGCAGAAAAGCCGCGCGCGGCAGATAGCCCGAGTCCTCGAGCACCAGGATGAAGAAGAACAGGATCAGGATCTGTGGCAGAAACACCACCACCGAGCCCGTACCCGCGATCACGCCCTCGACCAGCAGACTGCGCAGCACGCCATCGGGCATCGCGCCCTTGACCCATTGGCCGAAGCCCGCGACCAGGCCTTCGAGTCCGTCCATCAGCGGCTGGGCCCAGCTGAACACGGCCTGGAACATCAGGAACAGCGTCGCTATCAGCAGCAGCGTGCCCCACAGCGGGTGCAGCACCACGGCATCGATGCGGTCATCGCGCTGGGTGGGCGCGGCGGGCTCCTGCACCGCGGCACCCATGATCTCGGCCACCTGTTGATGCAGCGCCAGCAGCTGGGCACGCGAGTTGGTGCCGGTCAGCGGCTTGAACTGCCCGTCCAGCACCGGCGGCTTCAGGCTATGGGCCTGCTCGCCGTCCAGCCAGGCCAGCAGCTCCTTGGCGCCCGATTGCTGCACGCCCACGCTTTCGATCACGGGCACGCCCAACAGCTCGGCCAGCCTGGCCTTGTCTATCACCAGGCCCTGGCGACGCGCCATATCGCTCATATTGAGCACCACCACCATGGGCAGGCCCAGGGCGCGCGCCTCCAGCACCAGGCGCAGGTTCAGGCGCAGATGGGTGGCATCGGTCACGCATACCAGCAGCTCGGGCGGGGCTTCGCGCGGATGCTCGCCCTTGACGATGTCGCGCGTGATGCGCTCGTCCTCGCTGTGCGCATCCAGGCTGTAAGTGCCCGGCAGGTCCAGCACGCGGATGCGGCGCTTGGCCGGCGTGGTCAGCCAGCCTTCCTTGCGCTCCACGGTCACGCCCGCGTAATTGGCCACCTTCTGGCGCGCGCCGGTCAGCAGATTGAAGAGCGCCGTCTTGCCGCAGTTGGGATTGCCCAGCAGCGCGGCGCGCAGCGGCGCCTGCTCGACGCCGGACTGCAGCGCGGCCAGGGAGACCTGGGATTCGCGCGCGTTCATGGGCGGGCTCCGGTCTCGACCAGAACTTTGGACGCCTCGTGGCGGCGCAGCGCGAACGTGGCCTGCCCCACGCGCACGGCCAGCGGGTCTGGCCCGGGAAAGCCGGTAGCCACGATGCGCACCGACTCGCCGGGCAGAAAGCCGATTTCCATGAGTCTGAGCAGCAGGCTTTCGTCCCCGTCTTCGGCCTCAGCCAGATCCACCACGCGGGCCGGCTGGTTCACCGCCAGGGTGTGCAGACCCACGACCGCAGGTCCTGAGACCTCGTCTGGGGAGGAACAAGAAGATGGCACGCCGGTTTCAGACGCCGGAACAGAAAAAGCATTCATGGATGATGTAACTGGCACTGCCGCAGACGGGGCCACGGCGGACGGCATAGGGCTCATACCCGCATTATTAATTGATTTTGATTCTCATTTTCCATTTACTGCAGGTGATGAGCCGGCAACTGTGCCGAATTAGCACCAGCAACAGGGGCTTTTGCCGGGTATTGACCAGGGCGGTTGACAAAAGTGCACCTGCTCAGCCCAGGGCCGATGGCGCAGCGGCGAAAATCGGCGCTCCGGCTTTTGCGGCTTTACCCATGACTCACCCCTGTCTTACCTGCGGCGCCTGCTGCGCCTCGTTCCGTGTGGATTTTTCCGTGCATGAATCCGAGGAGCATGGCGGGCGCGTGCCCGCGGGCCTGATCGAAGAGGTCACCGACTACACCTGCCGCATGCGCGGCACGGACTGGGCGCGGCCGCGCTGCGCGGCCCTGGTGGGCAAGGTGGGCGAGAAAGCCAGCTGCGGCATCTATGAATGGCGGCCCTCGCCCTGCCGCGAGTTTGCCGCGGGCTCGGACGCCTGCAACCGCGTGCGCCTGCGCCACGGCCTGCCCGTGCTGGAAAGCGGTTTGCTATGAAAACCTAGGCTGCAGCCGCAGGCCGGTCCTTGGTATCGGCCTCCATCAGCACCACGCTGACATTGTCCTTGCCGCCGGCCGCATTGGCGGCCGCTATCAAGGTGTCGAGCAGCAGCGGCAGCGGCGGGACTTCGGCAAACAGGCTCTGCAGGCATTGGTCGCTGAGCATATCGGTGAGCCCGTCCGAGCACAGCATGATGCGGTCGCCGGCCTGCAAAGGCCAGTGGGTGAGTTCGGGCTCGACCTCGGGCATCACGCCCAGGGCGCGCGTGACCAGATGGCTGAACCTGGAGGCCTTGGCCTCCTGCTCGCTGAGCAGGCCGGCATCGATCTCCTGCTGCACCAGCGAATGGTCGCGCGTGATGCGCAGCAGCCGCCCCTCGCGCCAGGCATAGGCGCGCGAGTCGCCGAGATGGGCCAGCAGAATCTCGCCCTTGAGCACCAGGGCCGCGACCACCGTGGTGCCCATTCCCCGGCAGGCCGGCGTGGACTGGGAGGCCGCAAAAATCGCCGTGTTGGCCATATGCAGGGCATCGGCCAGTTCCTTGGCGGCCAGGTCCGGCGACTCGTCGCCTCCGGGCCCGCGCTGCACCGCGACCGCAATCAGGTCCACGGCCATGGCGCTGGCCACCTCGCCCGCGTTATAGCCGCCCATGCCATCGGCCAGCACGGCCGCAGGCCAGGGCTGGAGCTGGGGGTGAATGCCGACGGCGTCCTCGTTATTGCTGCGCTGCAGGCCAATATCGGCACGGGCCACCATGCGCACGGCGGGCCACACACCTGAAGCACCGGGGAGTTCGGCTAGAGACATCTGAGAAGCAAGAGACGGCGAAATGCAAGAGTAGGTGTCAAGCGTAACGCAGCCGATTACAACTCAAGCGTCGGAATAGCGCCATTTTTTGCGCTGCGCGAAGCCCTACGCGCCAAAAATCCTGCGCCCCGGAACTGCTCTCAGAGCGGCACGGGCAGGCCGCCTATCCGCCCCTTGAACTCCTGCAGCGAGAAATGCGTGTGCACCTGGCGCACGCCCGGCAGTCGATGCAGCTTGTGCTGCAGCAGTTCCGAATAGGCGTCCAGATCGCGGGCCACGATGACCAGCAGGAAATCCTCGGGCCCCGAGATGCCGTGGAACATCACCACCTCGGGAATCGCGCAGACGGCCTCCTCGAAGCTCAGAGACGATGCCTCGTTCTGGTGGTCTATGGCGACCATCACAAAGGCCAGCACGCCAAAGCCCACGGCCCGCCGGTCCAGCGCCGCGTGGTAGCCGGTGATCACGCCCTCGTCCTCGAGGTGCTTGATGCGCCGCCATGAAGGCGATTGCGACAGATTGACCCGCTGCGCCAGCTCGCC
>JAFAIY010000343.1 GCA_019236485.1 Comamonas sp.
CGCGTCATGATCTCCTCGTGCAGCATGCGCAGCGCCTGTGCCTCGCCATCGTTTCTGTCGGCAGCGGCGCTGGGCGCGAGTTGCGCGAAAAAGTCGCGCAAGCGCGTGATCGGCAGGCGCATCAGATCATGCAGACACAGGCCCGGCAGGCTGGCCAGCTGCTCGCGGCTCCAGCCCACACCCTGGGGCATGAAGCGCTGGTAGCGGCCCTCTCTCCCCTCTGCCTCGGCAGACATGACGCTGTCCGCTGCCTGCTTGCTGCCTATGCGCCACAGCAGGCTCTCGGTCTTGAGGCGCGCGCCGCCGCAGGTCGGGCATTCGGTATAGCTGCGGTACTTGGACAGCAGCACCCGGATATGCATCTTGTAGGCCTTGCTCTCCAGGTATTCGAAGAAGCGCCGTATGCCATACCAGGTCTGGGTCCACTTGCCGTTCCAGTTCGGCGAGCCTTCTATGACCCAGTCCTTCTGCGCCTGGGACAGCTTGGCCCAGGCCGTGTCGCGCGGAATGCCTTCGGCCTCGGCATGGCGCATCAGATCGTCCTGGATCTCCTTCCAGGCCGGCGTCTGCACGGGCTTGATGGCACCCGTGCGCAGCGTGAGCTTGTCGTTGGGGATCACCAGCCCCCAGTCCACGCCGATCACGCGGCCGAAGCCGCGGCAGGCCTCGCAGGCGCCCACGGCCGAGTTGAACGAGAACATGGACGGAATCGGCTCGTGGTAGGACAGATTGCTATCGGGGCAATGCAGGCCTTGGGAGAACTTCCACAGCTCCGGCTCGGCCGCCTCCTCCGCACCGCTTTCGGGCAGCAGATAGACGGTCAGCCTGCCGCTGCCGCGCTTGAGCCCCACCTCGATGGCCTCCATGACCCGCGCGCGCTCGGCCTTGCTGAAGCGGAAACGGTCGGCCACCACATCGAGCACCTTGATCTTCTCGGGCGGCGCGGCCTTGGCCTTTTTCGCGCCCTTTGCAGCCGGTGCGTCGCCGGCCCGCTGCGCACGCTCCACCTCGCGCTCGGCCTGCACCTTGGTGAAGCCGCTGGCCGACAGCCATTGCTCGACTTCGGCCGGCGAGGTATTGGCCGGCAGCTCGACCGGGAAGGTGATGGCGATGCGCGGATCGCCCGCCGCCGCGCAGCGCTGGGCCAGCTCGGCGTAAATGGTCTCGGGCGTGTCGTGGCGCACCAGCTGGGCGGTCTCGCGATCGAACAGCTGGGTGGCACGCGCGAACAGCAACTTGAGGTGGTCGTTGAGCTCGGTCATCGTGCCCACCGTGGAGCGCGAGTTGCGCACCGGATTCGTCTGGTCGATGGCGATGGCCGGCGGCACGCCCTCCACCTTATCCACGGCCGGCTTGTCCATGCGGTCGAGGAACTGGCGCGCATAGGCCGAGAAGGTCTCGACATAGCGGCGCTGGCCTTCGGCATACAGGGTGTCGAACACCAGGCTGGATTTGCCCGAGCCGCTGGGGCCGGTCACCACCGTGAGTTCACCGGTGCGGATGTCGATATCCAGATTGCGGAGATTGTGCTGGCGTGCGCCACGGATGCGAATCAGGCCCTGCGTCATGTTCTGCTGTCTTTTCTATGGAGGCCAAACATTCTAGGCAGTCTGGCCATGCACCCTGGGACTGCATGTGCATTACCGGCCGCCCTCGAGCAGGAAAAAGCCCCGGCTCGCGGGGCTTGGGTCCGGGGCAGCGCCTATTACTTGGATTCGGCAGGCACGACAACCGCTTCTGCGCCATGCTTTTCTCCGCCCATATCGATGCTGTCGCCGGCCTTGAAAATCACCAGCAGAGATACGGCCGCAAACGCCACAAAACCTATAGCAAGCTTCCACATATTGCCTCCATGTACTTTATTGCGGGCGATGCATGATTCATCTCCGCAAGGCATTGAAGCTTGGGAACATTGCTGACGACTTACTCGCAGGCGTCGCGCACATAAGAAAAAACCCCATGCCTTGCGGCATGGGGCTGGAACTTGGAGTAATGCCTGCATTATCAGCTGCAGGTGCTGTAGACACCGCTTACGCGGTGCACAAATTAGAAAGCGTGACGGACACCGACCGCGAAGGAGCTGAAGTCCTTGCCAGGGCCGCTTGCCAGAGAGGAGAACGCGCCGCTGGCGGTGTAGTTGGCGTTGCTCTGGTTGTTGATGCGGGTGTAGTAGGTGTAGACCTTGGTACGCTTGCTCAGGTTGTAGTTGTAGCCCAGAGTCCATTGCGTAGCAGCGGAATCGGAAGCGTTGCTCCAGGAGTTGGCATGGCCCACGTTCACGTGGAACTCGGATGCACCCAAAGCGTACATGCCCGACAGGCGGAAGTTGTTGCGGCTGCCTAAGCCACCAGGTGCCAGCTGGTTGGCGTCCTTGTTGCGCTGGTAGTAAGCGCCCAGAGTGAATTGACCGATGGTGTACAGGCCGCGCAGCGAAGCTTGCCAGTTGCTGTCGGCCGAGCTGTAGCCTGCGCCCAGGTGCAGGGGGCCGGTGTTGTAGTTGGCGGCCAGGTCGTAGCCGTTCTTGTTGTTCGTGCCCGCAGCCTTCTCATGCATGGACATCGCGCCTTCGGCCCAGAAGCCAGCCATGGTGGGCGTGCGGTAGGCAATCTTGTTAGCGGTGCCCAGCTTGCCGAACCAGACGGGGTCGTAGTACAGAGCGTCCGAAGAAGGGCCGGTGTCGTGGTTGTGCATGCTGACATAGTCAGCCGATGCGAAGTAGGACTCGGGGAAGAAGTTGCCCAGGCGCACCATACCGAAGTTGCCCGACAGGTTCACTTCGCTTTGACGGCCGAAGAATGTCGAAGCAGCTGCACCGGTAGCGGAGTTGAAGCCGGATTCCAGCACGAAGCCGGCCTTCAGGCCGCCGCCCAGATCTTCCGTGCCACGGAAGCCGAAACGCGAAGAGTTGTTCACCAGACCGGTGGTGCTTTGGTCACCCAGCTTCTGGTGCTCCACCGTGGTGTTGATACGGCCATACAGCGTCACGCTGCTTTGAGCCATGGCAGTGGTTGCGCCCATTACCGCCAGTGCGGCCAAAGCGATGCGAGTCATCTTGGTCATTCAATGCTCCTTGTTGGGATTTATGTTTTGCACCGCATCGGCTTGTAGGTTGAAGGCCCTCTCGCGGCTAGGAGCAATTCTA
>JAFAIY010000459.1 GCA_019236485.1 Comamonas sp.
CTGCTGGCCATGCGCACGCCATGGAGCAAGGCCTTGCGGTCGCGCTCGTCATGCAGAAAGTTCATGCGTATGCTGGCCAGCGCCTCGGGCTCGCCGCTCCTGAGCCTGAGTTCGCCGCGCGAATAGGGCCGCACCTGGTAAGGCGCCATGGTCATGCCGGGGAAGGCTTCGGTGCGGTAGTTCCTGCCGCTTTGCATATAGCCTTCGATATCGCCGGTCACGGGCAGGCCGTGAATCTGGATGTCGTTATAGGGCAGGCTGGAATCGCTGCTGAACCAGGCCGCAAATTCGGAGGCCGGCATGGCCATGGCCCCCCGCCGGGTCAGCAGGTATTTGAGCAGCGAGGCGCCAATGCCCAGGCCGCGCAGCGATCGGTTGAGGCTGGGCGTGCCGGGCTTCATGCGCCAGGACATGGGCACGATCGCATGGTCCTGCAGATTGGCTCCCACGCCGGGCAGATCCACTTTCACATCGATACCCATCTCGCGCAGATGCGCGGCCGGGCCTATGCCCGAGAGCATCAGCAGCTGCGGCGACTGCAGCGCGCCCGCGCACAGCAGGATTTCCTTGCCTGCGCTGGCGCTGTGGCGACCGCCCGCCCCGTCCTTCCAGTGCACTGTGGTGGCGTGCCGTCCTTCCAGCCCTATGCGAGTGACCAGCACCTGCATGCGCACTTCCAGATTGCTGCGCCGCATCGCGGGTTCGATGGCATTGCTGGCCACCGAGGAGCGCCGACCCTGCTTGAGGTTGACCTGAAACAGGCCTGCGCCGTCGGGGTGGCCGTTGTTGAAGTCCTTGCAGGCCGGCATGCCGGCCTGAATCGCAGCTTGCACCATGGCCAGCGACACCGGGTGCGGCTGCTGCAGATTGTTGGCCGTCAGCGGGCCGCCGCGGCCGTGCCAGGGTTGGGTGAATTCCGCTTCGCTGCGCTGCTGGTCCTCGGTGCGAACGAAATAAGGCAGCAGCTCCTCATAGCTCCAGCCCCTGGCGCCCAGAGCAGCCCAGCTGTCGAAATCGGCCCTGTCGCCGCGCACATAAATCATGCCGTTGATGGACGACGAGCCACCCAGGCGCTTGCCGCGCGGCAGGCTGATGCGGCGGTTGGCCGCATAGGACTCGGGCTCGGTCTCGTGGCCCCAGGAATATCTGGGGCTGTTGATCATCTGGCCCCAACCCGAGGGCATGCTGACCAGCAAATCCTTGTGGCTGGCACCGCCTTCGAGCAGCAGGACTCTGTGCTCTGCGCTCTCGCTGAGCCTCGCGGCCAGCGTGCCGCCGGCCGAGCCCGCGCCTATGACGATGTAGTCAAAAACCTCCTCCATGGCCTGCCTCCATTGATTCGTTTGGGATTGCCGATGTGTGGAACCGAAACCGTTGCGAAGCGCCGTGCCTGGTTTTGCTGCGCCATCGCTCCTGCCCGGAGTTCGCAGTCCGACGGCTCTGCTATCAGATCAAAAGCTGCCAGCGCCCTCCAGCAATTGAAATCTCATGGATTTCATAGGGAGTTCAATGCCTGCCAAGCGCCAGCCGCTCCCACTTTTGCTGCATCCCATAAAAAACGGGCCGCAGCCCGTTTTTTGGATACCCAACCGCTTATTTATTGCCCAGCCAGGCCACGCTGTTGAGGAAGATGCGCACCAGCTCGGTCTGGCGGCGCACTCCGGTCTTGGAGAAGATGGAGCGCAGATGGGCTCGCGCCGTGTTGCGGCGGATGTTGAGCGCCTCGGCGGCTTCTTCCAGCGACAGGCCATTGGCCAGCTGAATCGCCAGCGAGGTCTCGGCCGGCGTCAGCTGGAACAGCTGCTGGGCCAGCTTCACGGGAGGATCGGCCTTGCCGCCGGTGTCGCGCACGAACACGGCCACGCTGGGGCGCTGCTTGCCCTCGGTCCACTCGTCGGGCGAGATGCTTTGCACCACCACGCCCCAGTTGAGCTGGCCCGACTGGCGACTCACCGACATGCCCTCGGTCATGGACAGGCGCGAGACCTGGGTGTGGACCAGGGCGTCCTTGATCAGGCGCTGCAGCTTGCGGTTGTCGTTGGCGTAATTGGCCTCCAGCATGCCGCCGGAGATCTTCAGCCCGTCCTGCAGGTCCAGAATACTGGTCGCCGCGGGATTGCATTCCAGCACCTGGCCGTTCTGGTCCAGCACCACCACCCCCACCATCAGCTGGGCCGTGGCCTTGCTGTACAGCGAGATGACCTGGCGGTCCTGGTTGACCGACAGATGCAGGTTCAGCGCGCATTTGATATGCGGCAGCAGCATGCTGCCAAAAGCGCGCTCCTGCTTGGTGAAGGCCGGCGCCGTCTCGGGCCGCGTGATGCGCAGACCATAGACGCAGGTGTCCTTGGTCGCGATGTCGGCGGCCATCACATGGAACACCTGCTGCAGCTTGCACCAGTCGTTGTAATAGTTCGAGGCGCGCCACTCGGACTCGGGCATCACGTCGCCCACGGTGACTATGCGATCCGTGGGCATGCCGCGAAACGGACTCATGCTGATCTGGGGGGTGTGGGGGATCAGATCCCTTCTGTCCCCCGCCGCAGACACGATCAGGCCCACATCGTCGGCGCTGCCGGGGCGCACGATCAAGGAGGCGTAGTTGCCGCCCAGTTGCTGGCGCAGAGCCTCGAGAAACGGCTTCCAGCCCTCGGGGTTCATCGCGGCCTCGTACAGCAGGCCTATGAGGTGGCTGAACTGCTCGGCGGATACGAACGGCGCATCGGCTGCTCGCACAGGCGCCGGGCTATCGAATACGGGCACATCCTTGAGCACGCAGGCCATGGAGCGCGGCGTGTACGTGGAAAAGCCCATCTTGGCGAAAGCGCTGTCCATCATGTTCAACTCCTGAGCTGAATATGGCTTGGGCCAGCTCAGTTCAGCTCGAACAGGCCGGCAGCACCCATGCCGCCGCCGATGCACATGCTCACCACCACAAAGCGCACGCCACGGCGACGGCCTTCGAGCAGCGCATGGCCCACGAGACGCGCGCCCGACATGCCGAACGGGTGGCCTATGGAGATGGCGCCGCCGTTGACGTTCAGGCGCTCGTCGGGAATGCCCAGTTGGTCGCGGCTATAGATCACCTGGCAGGCAAAGGCCTCGTTGATTTCCCACAGGCCGATGTCGCCCACCGTCAGACCATGCTGCTTGAGCAGCTTGGGGATGGCGTAGACGGGGCCGATTCCCATCTCGTCGGCACGGCAGCCGGCCACGGCCACGCCGCGGTAGGTGCCCAGGGGCGCCAGGCCGCGCGCACGCGCTTCGTCGGCGCTCATCACCACGCAGGCGCTGGCGCCGTCGGACAACTGGGAGGCATTGCCGGCCGTGATGAACTGGCCTTCAGCCACCCACTGGCCGTTCTTCCAGACGGGCTTGAGCTTGGCCAGGCTCTCCAGCGTGGTGTCGGCGCGATTGCCTTCGTCGCGGGTCAGCGTCACCTCCTCGCTGCCTGTGACATTGCCGTCCTTGTCGAACAGCTGCTTGACAGTGGTCAGCGGCACGATCTCGTCGTCGAACAGGCCCTTGGCCTGGGCGGCGGCCACGCGCTGCTGGCTGCGCAGCGAGTACTCGTCCTGGGCTTCGCGACTGATGCCGTAGCGTTGGCTGACCAGCTCGGCCGTCTCTATCATCTGGATATAGGCCGTGGGCTCGGCCGCGAGCACGGCCTTGGACTGGGCGCGGTAGGAGTTCTTGTACTTGTTCTGCACCAGGGAGATGGACTCCAGGCCGCCGGCCACGGCAATGTCCAGCTCGCCGGTCATGACGCTCTTGGCGGCCGTGGCAATACTCATCAGGCCCGAGGCGCACATGCGGTCTATCACCATGCCGCCCACGGAATTGGGCAGGCCCGCGGTGTAGGCGCAGAGGCGGCCCAGGTTGTAGCCCTGAGTGCCCTGCTGAGCCGCAATGCCCAGAATGACGTCGCCCACATCTTCGCCGGCCACATCCGCCTTGTTCAGCGCGGCGCGGATGACATGGCCGCCCAGCACCGGGGCCTCCGTGTCATTGAAGGCGCCGCGGTATGCCTTGCCGATGGGGGTGCGAGCCGTCGAAACGATGACTGCGTCTTTCATGATTTGTCTCCTAACTTACTTTCGTCGCGCCTTGGGCAGTTTGGGCTGCCCTTTCGAGGTCGGCTGCTCTGTCGGCCGCTCGTCCCTCTTCTCACAAAAAATGCAAACGCACACATAAGCGAGCGTTTGCACACACTCGATTTTTCCCTAAAAAAATAACCTGCTGATGGTTTCGACCACGCACCCGGGTTTGTCCTGATCCCTGACCTGCACCGTGATGCGGATCGTGACCTGTACCCCGGCTTCGCCGATGGCGCTGGCAGCCACCACCTCGCCGCTGCCGCGCACCCAGGAATCCACCAATACCGGTGCGGGGAAACGCACTTTTTCGCAGCCGTAGTTCACGCCCATCTTCAGGCCCTCATAGGCCACGAGCTGGGGCAGGAACAGATTGGCCAGCGACAGCGTCAGATAGCCATGGGCCACACAGGCGCCAAACGGGCCGTTCTTGGCCTGCTCGGGGTCCACATGGATCCACTGGTGGTCGCCCGTGGCATCGGCAAACTGGTTGATGCGCTGCTGGCTGATCTGCATCCACGGGGTTTCCCCGAGCTGGCGCCCCACCGAGGCCAGCACGGAATCTGCCGAGTCGAACAGTACTTTTTCCACAACTGCGCTCATGACTCAGGCCCTTTGCGAGCTCACGGACACCACTTCACCCGTCATATAGGACGAGTAATCGCTGGCCAGGAAGATCATCACGTTCGCGACTTCCCAGGGCTCAGCACCGCGGCCGAAAGCCTCCTTCTCGGACAGCTTGGCCAGCAACTCTTCGGAAGCCGACTTCTTGAGGAAGGCATGGATGGCGATCGAGGGCGCCACGGCGTTGATGCGTATGCCGTGCTCGGCCGCTTCCAACGCCGCGCAGCGCGTGAACGCCATCACGCCGGCCTTGGCCGCCGCGTAGTGGGCCTGCTCGACCTGGGCGCGCCAGCCCAGCACCGAGGCGTTGTTGACGATCACGCCCTTGCCGCGCGGCTGCATGACCTTGAGCGCCGCGCGCGTCATGCGGAAAGTGCCGGTCAGAGTGATGTCTATGACCTTGCTCCACTCCTCGTCGCTCATGTCTACGACCTTGCAGCTGGTGCCCAGGCCCGCGTTGTTGATCAGCACATCGATGCCGCCCAGGGCCTGGTCGGCCTCGGCGATCAAGGCCTGGACCTGCTCCTCGCGGCTCACGTCGCAGAGCTTGCCGAAGACCTGGCTCAGGCCCGTGTCCTGCTTGATCTGCTCCACGGCCTCGGCCAGGCGGCGCTCGTGCACGTCCGAGATGAACAAGGCCTTGCAGCCTTCTTCGGCGGCACGCTTGGCGGCGGAGAAGCCTATGCCGGCGCCTGCGGCGGCGGTAACGAGAACGGTCTTGCCCTTGAGCAGGCCGTGGGGGGCGACGTAGGAGGGAACGCTTGTCATTTGCAATACAT
>JAFAIY010000534.1 GCA_019236485.1 Comamonas sp.
ACGATGGGCAGCCACCGCCTGCCACAACGCCGCCGCATCCAGCAATTCAAGCCAGGCGATCTTATTGCATTTTGTAACAAACTTGTTACATATCCTTTAACCGATGTGACTAAAGCGAAATCAGGCACGCGGGCTTGCTGCGCGCTGGCTACGGCGTGGACAAGCCAGGAAGAAGCGCGAGCTGTCCGGGCCCTGACGCGCTTTCGCCGCCTTTGGTGCTTTACTCGAGGGCAGTCAAGACGGCCGAACCACCGGCGGCTGGACGATGTTTCTCCGCCATGGCAGCCCTGCTACCCGCGCCACAAAGGATAGCGGGTAGATCGGTGCAGCTATTGGCCGGCCTCAGGCCGCGGCAGCGGGCTTGGGCATGGACCGCAGCGCAAGCTGCGCCTCGCGGATAGGCAGATGGATCAGGACCGCGCCCACGGCCAGCAGAATGTCTATGATCCAGACGATGTCGAAGCTGCCCGTGGCCTCGAACACCTTGCCGCCCAGCCAGGCGCCCAGAAAGCCGCCTATCTGGTGCACCAGCATCACCAGCCCGAACAGCATGGCCATATGGCGCGTGCCGAAGAACTTGGCCACCAGACCCACGGTGGGCGGCACGGTGGACAGAAAGGTCAGGCCCATCACGGCCGCAAAGATCAGGGCCACAGCGCCGGTCTTGGGCACCAGCATAAAGATCAGCACGGCCATGGCGCGCGTCGCATAGACCAGCGACAGCAGCGACTTCATGCGCCAGCGGCCCACGGCCCAGCCCATGCTCAGGCTGCCCACGATGTTGAACAGGCCCAGCATGGCCAGCGACCAGGCGCCGAACTGCACGGGCAGGCCGCAGCTCTCGATCACGCCCGGCAGGTGCGTGCCCAGAAAAGCCACATGAAAGCCGCAGACGAAGAAGCCCACGCACAGCAGCAGATAGCTGCGGTTGGCCAGGGCCTGGGCAATCACGGCGCGGCTGCCCTGGTTTTCCGTGGCGCCCATGGTCGATGAGCCCTTGGCGATGACCTCAGGCTTGCCCTTGAGCACAAAGATGGCCGGCAAGGCCAGCAGCACCAGGCCGCCCAGCACCTGCAGCGCATTGCCCCAGCCCAGGCCCAGCATCAGCGCGCCGGCCAGCGGCGTGATCAGAAACTGCCCCGTGGAGCCGCCCGCGTTGACTATGCCCGTGGCCAGCCCACGGTAGCGCTCGGGGATCAGCCGCGCCGTGGTGCCCATGAGCACGGCCGGCCCGGCCATGCCCGCGCCACCGGCCGATAGCACACCCACCGAGAAAATCAGGCCCAGCGTGCTGCTCATATAGGGCGTGATAAAGCAGCCTATGGCCACCAGCAGCACGCCCGTCAGCAGCACGCGGCCCGCACCTATGCGATCGGCCATGGCGCCCGCAAAAGGCTGGGTCAGCCCCCACCACAGCTGGCCGAAGGCGAAGGCCAGGCTGATCTGGGCCAGGCCCAGATGCGTGGCGCTGTTCAGAGGGCTGACGAACAGGCCCATGCTCTGGCGGCTGCCCATGGTCAGGGCAAAGGTGGAAGCCGCCGCCAGCAGCACCAGCCATACGCTCCACTGGCGGCCATGGCGGTCCTGGTGGCCCTGCCGCGCGCTCCCGGCCTGGTCCTTATGCATGGTGTTCTCCTTCATCATCCAGCAGTTGCAATGCATCGTCGATCAGCGCATGCAGCGCCACGACGCGCTCCACACCCAGTTGCGCATTGAGCTGCAGTTGCGCGTGGCGCCAGCCGCTCTGGGCCTCGCCGCGCTTTGCGCGCCCGGCCTCGGTGATCCGGATCAGGCGGCTGCGCGCGTCGGCGCCCGGCATCATTTCCAGCCAGCCCGCTGCCACCAGGGGCTTGAGATTGCGGGTCAGCGTGGAGGCATCCATGGTCATGGCGCGCGCCAGGTCCACGGGACGGATCGGCCCACGGTGCAACACCTGGGACAGCAGCGAGTACTGCGTGGTCTTGAGCCCCGCCTGGGCCAGCTGCGCGTCGTAGTGCTGCGACACGCGGCGCAGCAGCTGACGCAGCTTGAAATTGGTACATCCCTGCGGCTGCAAGGTCTTGCTCTCGCCCATGATG
>JAFAIY010000584.1 GCA_019236485.1 Comamonas sp.
CATGGGGGTGATCGTCATCAGGCCTGTGAGCTGTCTCAGCAGCACAATTCATGCCATCTCGATCACCTTGCGCTCAGCCCCTCCTAGGGCGCACGGGCATGAGGCGCTGCCAGACAAGGTCCACCGCGGCCCCCAGAGCTATGCCCAGCACATAGGCCGCCAGGTCCAGCGGATCGAAGCCATTGCCAAGCACCAGATAGGCGAGCTTGTTGGCACGCAGCGCCTGCATCCAGGGCGCCTGGTACAGCTGCAGAAATTCGATGGCAAAGGCAATCGCCAGCGACCAAGCCACCAGCCGCCTCCGCGCCATGGCGGGCCGCAGCCAGGCCACGCATAACAGCACCACCCAGGCCCAGAGCGCATCGCCGGGATAGTTGCCCAGCATGGCCGGAAACGGCGAAAAGCTGCGGCGCGAGGCCAGGCCCAGGGCGATGACCAGCAGGGCCAGCAGTGTCAGGATCAGGCGGGAGCGCTGAAATTCAGCAACAAAGGAAAAAGGCTTCAAGGCAATAACCAGTAGATTCAGGAATCGAGCAATCCGGCAACAGGGCAAGAGGTCACAGCAGCACCAGCCCCGGCGGCAGGCTGTCGCCCAGGCTGCGCTTCTGGTCTTCGGCCTCCATCTGCACCACCTGCTCGACCATGGCGATCCAGCGCTCGGGGGCGCCCGAGGCGCGCATTTTCTCCAGCACCCGGGCGCGCAGCTCATCGGGCAGATCGCGCGCGCGGTCGCCCGTCATGCGGGCCATCTGCACGGCCGCGAACATGGCGGTTTCGTTTTTGCGCCAGTCCTGCTCCAGCGTGGCATCGAGAAACTCCTGCGCTGCCCCGGCCGGCATGACCAGATGCGCATTGGCGGCCAGCGACTGGCGCGCAGCCAGCCGGCCTATGGCCCACCAGGTCTGCACGGTTTCATCGGGGCGCTTGAGGCGCTGCAGCATCCACCGGCCCATTTCCTGGCGGTACTGCCAGGGCACAGCCTCCATGGCGGCAAACAGGCGCAGCATGTCGCTGTAATTTCCATGTTGGCTGCCGTGGCTGCTCTTGCTGTTTTTCTGCACCGCCTTCTGCATATGACCGGCCACGTCTTCGAGCAGCTCCATCTGCTGGGCTTCATTGAGGCCGGCGGCCACGCGGCGCCAGAACACCCACCATTCGGTCCAGTTGCCCGCTTCCCTGGGATGGCCGAGTCCCTGGCCATACAGCGCCCAGACCTGCTCCATGCGCCAGGCGTCGAGCTCGGCGCCCACGCCGGGCCGCAAACACCAGCCCGCGAGATTCAGCCATACGCGCTCATGCTCGGCCGTGCGGCGGCGGCGCTTGGCGCGCGCCAGCAAAGCGTCGAACAGGGCCCGCAGCAGGCCCACTTCCCAGCCCTCGCGCGGGCCCAGCATTTTTTCCAGCGACTGGCGCAGCTGGCGCACTTCCTTGGGCCCCACCTCCTGGGCCTGGTTGCCGAATATGCGCTCCATCAGCGCCACGGCTGCGGGGAGTTTTTGATCCTTTCTGCCGCCAGTGCCCATGGCATCTGCGTCATCGGCTATGGAAGCAGAAGCACCCACAGCACCGCGCACGGCAAATGGCAGCAGCCAGGACTGGTCGGCATCGTTCGCGGCCACACAGCGCACTTCCAGCGTGCCCACCTCGCTCATGCTGGCCTGCAGCTGCACCTCGACCTGGGTCTTGTCGCGCCCTTCGGGGGCCGGCAGCACCATGGACAGCGGCGGCAGCTCCACCCAGCCCTCGCCCGCCAGCACCGCAATCTGCCCGGCCTGGGCTGGGGAATGGCTCTGGCTATTGGCCAGCAGATTGAAGCGCACGGCCTGGCCCAGCTTGAGCGCAAAGCGCCGGCCCGAGAGCAAAATGCGCACGCCCTCCTCCGTGCCGCGCGGCAGCAGGCAGATACCTTGCGGGGCCTCGCCCTTCTTGCCCGGCAGCAGCAGCCAGTAGCTGCGCACAGCCCCTCCGCCAATCCGCGGCACCATGGTTTTGATAGCTGCAGGCGTTGGCTGCGCCTGGGCTGAGGACTGTTCGGGCTCTGAACTCTGCAGCTGCTCGGCCTGATGCCGCGCCAGCCCATAGGCGGCCGCGCCGCGCGCCACGGCCCAGTCGGGGTGCGGGTTGTGCAGCACGCGCACGGGTTTGCCGCGCCAGTCGCCCAGTTGCTGCGTGAGGCGCTGCACCAGTTCATGGGCATGGAACACGCCGCCGTTGAGCAGCACGGTGTCGGGCAGCGCACCACCCGCATGCTGCGACAGAAACTGCGCCAGATGGCGGCTGATGGCCGCATCCGCGGGGTAAGGCAGGCCCAGGCCGCGCAGCGCACCCTGGCGTCGGGCCGGCGCATCGCCGATCTGCGCGCGCGGCAGAAAGCCCTCCACCACCTGTTGCCGCACCTGCTCGCGCGTCAACGTGGCGCTGCGCGTCTGGGCCAGCAGACGACTGCCGCCGCCCAGCAGCGTGATGCCGACCTGCTCGGGCGCGTCGGCGGCCAGCAATTGCTCCTTGGCAATGCGGCAGCGCTGCACCAGCTGCGCAAAACGCTGGGCGGGCAGGCGCTGGCCTTCGCCTGCAAACTGCGCTTCAAGCTGATGCGCGAGCGCCAGATCCATGTTGTCGC
>JAFAIY010000645.1 GCA_019236485.1 Comamonas sp.
GCATCGCCTCAGATGCCTGCTGTGTTCGCGGCGGCTAGTGATCAGCCTGCTTTACCGTACGGCGTGTTTCCGAGGGAGATTGCCCAAAGGCTCTGCGATAGTCCTGAGCAAACTGACCCAGATGCCCAAAACGCCAATGTCGGGCAATCTCGGCAATCGAGCGCTGCTCATTCGCAGAGCGGAGGTCGGCGTAGACTCCCTCCAAACGCACCTGCTTCAGATACGCCATCGGCGTTAGCCCTTTGAATCGAGAGAAGCCTGCCTGGAGAGTTCGAACGCTCACATGCGCCACTTTGGCGATCTCTTCCAGTGAGATCAGCTCATTCGCGTTGGCATGGATATAGTCCGTCGCTCGACGTACATGCTTTGGCGCCAAACCCGCATGCCGATGCGCCATGTAGATTGAATAGTTGTGCGGTATTGTTTCAAGCATCAACTGCATCACCGCATCTTGCAGACTACGCAGTACTTCCTGTGCGCAATGGAACTGGCTGGCATCGTGCTGTATGCACATACGCGCGGCCTTGATGATCTCGCGAGCCACTCTCACCCCCTGTGCCTGGTACGGCACATTGCTCTCGAACTGGATACGCTGGGCGACGGGCCGTTCGAGTAGCTGGGCCAGACGGGAATGCATGAGCACCGCGTCAATCAGCACAATCTCATAACGCCCTTGCCGCCAGCGCCAGCGGGACACCCGTGCAGCATCCACCATGATGCAAGAAGGTGCCGCATGCTCTCGCCATTTGTGCCCCATTTCCAGCTCCAGCCCGCCTTCGTCGAGGATGGCCAGGATATAACCATCAAACTTCCCAGGAGAGCGGAACTTGACACCCGTGGCTGTCGATAGCCTATGGGTCACCAAGCCTCCCATGTGGTCGGTTTGAAGGTCCATCTGCAGCTCCCCGCTGGGGCCGGGATGTACCGAGGCTCCCGGAAAGCTCTCTTGCAAGAGATTGCGAGCCTCCACCAGATCGTCTGTGACGATCGTTTCCGTGCGAATGGGGGAGTGCGTCATAAGGTCGCCTCTGCTGCCATTACACACTCGATCCTGCCGCATGCCAAGACATTGCGCGGCGCTCGAGCACCGCGATTTATGTACATGGAGACGGGCCTCAATGCAGCCCAGCCGCTCATGAACGCTCTCCGCAATCCGTGCGATATCGGTCTGGATCGGACACTGCCGCACTTGCGACTTGGTCGCCGCCCAGGCTCTTGGCATGACGCATGGCGTGACCGGCGGTGTTGATCAGCCGTTCAGGAAACTGCCGGTCTTCAGCACTGGACTGTGCAACCCCGATACCCAGCCTGAGCCAGCCTGCCTGTGCCGCGAGCTCGTTCTGCAATCGGCGGGCGAGGCTCAAGCCCTCCGCTTCGCCCGTGGCGGGAAGCAGCATGCAGAACTCGTTGCTGCCGTAACGACAAGCCATGTCTCCGGTACGGCATCGCCTGGCCAGGAGCGCGCCAACGATACGTAATGCCTCGTCACCCGCCAGATGGTCCAGGGCATCATCGATCCGCCCGGAGCCATTCACCTCCATGCGCACAAGGGTGAGCGGCTTGCCGCTCCGCATGCTCCGGCGCAGCTCCCTGGAAAGGGCTTCAGCAAAGACCTGCTGGTGGAAGAGCCCAGTCAGAGGGTCCCGGGAGGACAGTTCCTTGAGCTCTCGCGAGCGTTCCGCAACCATATCTTCCAGCTTGTAGGCATGCTCGAATACCTTGTCCCTCGAGGATTCGACCTCTGCGAGCAGGCTGCCGATATAGGTGTCGAGCACGAACGCCATGTCGAAATGGAGCAGCTTGTCCAGCGCTTGGCGCGTCGCCTCCCGGTCCGGGAGCCCCCCGAGATGCATTTCCAGTGCCTCCAACAGCAGGCTCTTGAGCCGGTGCATCGCGCAGAGGTAATGGGCGGGCGACATCCCCAGGCGCCTATGGGCAAGGCCAATGCGCAAGCGGTCATTGGCATAGCTCTCGTCATAGGCACCAGAAAACAGCGCGCTCACATAGTCCGTCACGGCCGGGAGAAGCCGCTCGCGCATGCCTTCATCCCTGATCAGCAATGCGACCTCGCTCGCCACGATTGGGTTCCCGAGGAAAGCGACAACGAGATCGCTCAACTGCGTTTGCACGAAAGGGCGACACGCGACGAGCAGCGCGGCATCTCGTTCGGAAAACCCCAGCAGGGACTTTCTTCTGGAGATCTCAAAGTCGTGGATATGCCTCTGCCCTAGCAGATTTTTCGAAATCGAGTTCACGAGTCGGCCCTCAGGAACGGAAGACCGATACTGCAGACACCAGTTGCGTTGTCTGATATGCCAGGCTTTGGGCCGCAGCTGCGGACTGCTCGACCAAGGCCGCATTCCGTTGAGTTGTCTGATCCAGCTGGGACACTCCGGACGTGACCTCGCTGACTCCGCGCGACTGCTCCAGCGTCGCCTGGCTGATTTCTGCTATCAGGTCCGCGACACGCTGCACCTGCGACACGGCCTCGGCGATCGTGCGGCCTGCCTCATCAGCCTCGCTTCCGCCGCGCGCGATGCGATCCACGCTGTCCTGGATCAGCGATCTGATTTCCTTGGCCGCCTGGGCCGAGCGCTGCGCCAGGTTGCGGACCTCGCCCGCAACCACCGCAAACCCACGCCCCTGCTCACCCGCGCGCGCCGCCTCGACCGCGGCGTTCAAGGCCAGAATATTGGTCTGGAACGCCAGGCTGTCGATCAGGCCGGTGATATCGGCTATGCGTTTGCTGGCCTCGGTAATGCTGCCCATCGTGGCCAACACCCGCTTGACCGATGCTCCGCTGTCCCCAGCCGCACGGCATGCGGATGCAGCCCACTCCGATGCTTGCTGCGCAGCCTCCGCATTGTTCTTGACGCTGTGGTTCATCTGCTCCATGGCCGCAGCACTCTGCTCGACACTCGCAGCAGACTGCTCCGTGCGAGCACTGAGATCATCGTTGCCTTGGGCAATTTCCGTGCTGGCCGACTGCACGGTCAGAACCTGATGGCTCACATCATCGATGATCCAACGGAACATCAGTCCGACTTGGTTGATGGAGCGCGCCGCCATACCGATTTCATCGACCCGGTTCATGTGCAGCATCTGGCCGGACTCCCCCGCCGCCACACGACGCGCATGCTCTGCCAGATGCGCGATGGGCTTGACCACCTGCTGCTCGATCGCCCAGAGCGCCGCGATCGCCGCCAGCACGACGGCTGCGGCAGCCATGGCCGGAGAGATGGAATAAGACATCATGCCGATGCCAAGCAGTCCGGCGGCAACCACCGTCATGATCGGTAGCCGCAGGCGCCACCGAACCGGTAAATAGCCCCATCGCCCCAGCAGGCCCTTGCGCAGCTTCAGGCCCTTGAAAAGCATGTGCCCGGCCTTTCCGAGTTGCAGGTCGGCGTAGAAAGCCTCTGCAGCCTTCACTTCCTCTCGGGTGGGCTTGGTACGCACCGATACATAGCCCAGGTGCTGGCCATTGCGAACAATGGGAGAGACATTGGCGCGAACCCAATAATGATCGCCATCTTTGCGCCGGTTTTTGACCACGGCAGTCCAGGGCTCCCCGCCCTTGATGGTCCGCCACATATCGGCATAGGCTTCTTTGGGCATGTCGGGATGGCGCACTATATTGTGCGGTTCGCCGTAAAGCTCCTCTGCATCGAAACCACTGGCGGCAATGAATGCCGCGTTTGCATACGCGATGTGGCTCTGCAAATTGGTCGTCGACATCAGGGTCGCCCCGTCGGAAATCTCAAACTCGCGCTGGGTAACTGGCTGATTAATTCTCATTTTTGCGTTGGCTGAACCGAGTTTGGCATTGGCTGCAAGGCAATTGGATGCAACAAAGTGCATCTATTTCGGCTGAATGTAGGGCCCGGCTGCGCAAGTCCAAATCACCTAGCACTCAAAATCAGCGCAACTTCGATAGTTGGCGCGTTTTTTTGAGATCACCGTACTCGCAAGATGAGTACATTCCCCTGCTTTCGCGGAGCCAAGTCCGGCCCAGGCGCTCAGTCCAAGAGGCAAGAAGCGCAGGCTTCGATGCGCAAGCCATCTTCCGAGCCTCAACAGATGGTCGCTGGAACGTCTCCAAGGCCGGCGAGTGACCCGATTTCTCGTTGCTTTGACCACGCCATATCCGCAAAGGCATGCAAACACGTTAATCAGAGATCCCACCGCCTACGGCGGCACCGACTGCGGCTCGCGCCAGCCCGTGGCCGAGGAACTGGCCGTCGCCAAGCTGAGCGCCAAGCGCAATGCAAAAAGCAGTCCCAAGGGACTGCTTTTTTATGGGGCGGGCCTGTTTACTTGAGCGCATCCAGCGGCCAGCGCGGCTTCACATCGAAGGCATAGTCGCGGTTCGCCTCTTCACGCCCTGCCTGCAGACGCATGGCCGCGGCCATGGCGATCATGGCGCCGTTGTCGGTGCACAGATGCAGCTCGGGGTAGTGCACGCGAATCTTGCGCTTGGCACAGGCTGCATCGAGCTGCTCGCGCAGCAGCTTGTTGGCCCCCACGCCGCCGGCCACCACCACGCGCTTCATGCCGGTCTGCTCCAGCGCAGCCAGGGTTTTCTTGACCAGCACTTCCACGATCGCGGCCTGGGTGCTGGCCGCGAGATCGGCCTTGCGCGCTTCCAGCTCGTCACCCAGCTTCTTGGCCTGGGTCAGCACCGCTGTCTTGAGGCCCGCAAAGGAAAAGTCCAGATCGCCAGAGTGCAGCAACGGACGCGGCAGCTTGAAAGCCGTGGCATCACCGGCCTCGGCCAGCTTGGAGAGCACGGGGCCGCCCGGATAGGGCAGGCCCATGAGCTTGGCCGATTTGTCGAAAGCCTCGCCGGCCGCGTCGTCTATGGTCTCGCCGAGGATGGCGTACTGCCCCACGCCATCCACGCGCATCAGCTGGGTATGGCCGCCCGAGACCAGCAGGGCCACGAACGGGAATTCCGGTGGGTCGGCGCTCAGGAACGGCGAGAGCAGATGGCCTTCGAGGTGGTGCACGCCGAGCACGGGCTTGTCCAAGGCCGCGGCCATGGCACAGGCCGCGCCGGAGCCCACGAGCAAGGCGCCCGCCAGGCCCGGGCCGCGC
>JAFAIY010000175.1 GCA_019236485.1 Comamonas sp.
CGCGATCGCGGCGTCCATGCTTTCCGCGAGAAGATCGATGCGCTGGCACAGACCCATGGCCAGCTCACGCGCCGCTACTGCTACGACCAGGCGGCCGCCGGCGATGAGGTCGATGCCCAGGGCCTGCTGAGCACCGACCGACTGGCCCAGTGGCTGCCCGAGTCGCGCGATGCCGACGTCTACTTCCTGGGCCCCCGCGGCTTTATGCGCAGCGTCAAGCAGTCGCTGCGCGAGCTGGGCGTGCCTGAGGCCCAGGTGCATTACGAGTTCTTTGGCCCGGCCGAAGCACTGGCCTGAGGGTCTATAGGGCAGGCGGTAGCCTGCTCATGAAAAAAGAGCTGCCTGCGCTTGTTTCTACTCGGGTTCGATGCTTATGGCATCTGAAACCTTGGTAGAGACAGCGCAGGCAGCTCTTGTTTTTGAAGGTCTGGCATTGTGCGCGGCGCGACCCAGGCCAGGGCCTGGACCGGCCGCGCGGCCCCGCAGCGGCGGGTCAGCGGTAATAGGCTTCGACCGTGCCCTTGAGCTTGATCAGCAGGGGCTTGCCCTTGCGGTCCAGGGTCTTGCCGGCCGGCACCTTGACCCAGCCTTCGCTCACGCAGTATTCCTCGACGTCAAAGCGATCCTTGCCGTTGAAGCGGATGCCGATGTCATGCTCGAAGACCGCAGCCACATGGTGGGGGCTGCGCGGGTCGATGGACAGATGGTCGGGCAGTTCGGGGCGGGTTGCGTCGGTCATGGTTTTTCGGGATTCGGGGAATGCAAAGGCCGCCATTTTCGGTGCAATTGCAAAAGCCTGCCCCGGTCTGGACTAAGCGCGCGCCGAAGCGTATCGGGGCTGGCGTTATTGGCGCGCCGGCCGGCCTCGCCTATGCTGGGGCTCATGCTCACGCAAGAACAACGTCTGTCTCTGCAGCAGGCCAAGCGCCTGCCGCTGATTCTGCTGCTGGTGGTGGTGGCCGGGTTTGTCGCCACGGCGCTGGCCGGCTCGCGCTGGGAGCTGGTGCCGCTGTGGCTGGTGTGCCTGCGCAGCATCTGCGAGGCCGCCATGGTGGGCGCGCTGGCCGACTGGTTCGCGGTCTCGGCCCTGTTCCGGCATCTGCCGCTGCCGCTGGTGGGGCGGCACACGGCCATCATTCCGCGCAACAAGGACCGCATAGGCCAGAATCTGGCCGTGTTTGTGCGCGACAGATTTCTGGATGCGCCGTCCCTGGTGGCGCTGATCGAGCGCAACAACCCGGCCCAGGCGCTCAGCGACTGGCTGAGCACGCCGGCCAACAGCGCGCTGCTGGGCAAGCAGGTGGCGCGGCTGGCGCTGGCCGCGCTGGAGATGGTGCAGGACAGCCAGGTGGAGAAATTCCTCACCCAGTCCCTCAAGGCCTTGCTGGCCCATGTGGACCTGTCGCGCACCGCGGCGTCGCTGCTCTCGGGCCTGACCGCGGGCGGCCGCCACCAGGAGGTGCTGGACGATGTGCTGGTGCGCGTCAGCCGCGTGCTGCGCAACGAGCAGACCCATGTGCTGATGGCCCACACCATCGTGGCCTGGCTCAAGCGCGAGCACCCGATCAAGGAAAAAATGCTGCCCACGGACTGGCTGGGCGAGAAAGGGGCTGGCATGATTGCGAGCGCGCTGGACAGCCTGCTGCAGGACATCGTGCACAACCCAGACCACCGTCTGCGCGAGGCTTTCGATGCCTCCATCCAGCGCCTGATCGAAGGCCTGCAGAGCGATCCGGCCTATGGCCAGCGCATGGAGAAGCTGCGCCACTATCTGCTGCACGACGAAAAGCTGGCCGCCTATCTGCGCGAGCTGTGGCTGGGCTGGCGCGCCAGGCTGGAGCGGGACCTGGCCGACGAGCACTCGGCCATTGCACGCCGCACCACGGCCATGGGGCGCTGGCTGGGGCAGTCGCTCGCGCATGACGAGGCGCTGCGCAGCTCCATGAACGAGAGGCTCAAGCGCTGGGCCACGGCGCTGGCGCCCGATGTCTCGCAGTTCATAGGCCAGCATATTGCCGACACCGTCAGGCGCTGGGACGCCCAGCAGCTTGCCGCGCTGATCGAGGCGCATATCGGCAAGGACCTGCAGTACATACGCATCAACGGCACGCTGGTGGGCGGCGCCATAGGCCTGTTGCTGTTCGTGATCTCGCATGCCGGCAGCCTGTGGCGCATCGCGATGCAGGCGCTGGCCTGATTGCTTTTGATTTGATAGCTTGCGGCACAATCGGCAAAGGTGCGGGAACGCTTTCGAGTCCGGATATCGGCAGCCACGGGTCTGGCATGCCCTGGCTAGCAGAGGTTTATGAATTTGTCGGCTGCTTCTATCAACAGATCTGGTCTTCAGCGTTTGCGCCGCCTGGCCTGGCTGGCGCTGGCCATGCCCGTGGCAGCCCTGGCCTTCGGCGAGTCCGATGACGAGAAACCGCCGGTGCCCGCCGATACCTTGATTCCGGTTTGCGTATCGGCCTGGCAGAAGATGTGCGGCCTGATAGACGGCCAGGGGCGCTGGGCCGCGCAGTTCACGGACCGGCAGCTGAAATACCTGGACGAGGGCGTCTGGGCCGTGCTCAACAACGGCTGGACCGAGCAGCTGCTGGATGCCAGGGGCCAGCCTCTGGCGCGCCTGCGCGCCAACTCCAGGCTGGAGTCGTTTTCCGAAGGCCTGGCGGTGCTGGAGCGCAGCGGACGCAGCTATCTGAACCGGCGCGGCGAGCCGGTACTGGCCGGCCCTTACGAGGTGGCCGGAGACTTCCACGAAGGCCTGGCCATGGTCGGGAGGTTCGTGCGCGGCCAGGACGGCGGCCACTACAGCCTGGGCTTTATCGACGCCCAGGGGCGGGAGGTCGTGGCGCAGCGCTACCGCGGAGCCAGTGCTTTCCGCCATGGCCTGGCCGTGGTCGAGCTCGACGGCGAACGCATGGGCGCCATAGACCGCCGCCAGCAGATGCTGGTGCCGGCCGCAAAGCGCCTGTCCCTGGAGGTCGTGGCTCCCGAGCGCCTGCTGTCCAGGGCCTCGGACGAAAGGACGGAGCTTCTGGACGGCCGCGGCCGCTCGCTGTTTGGCGCGCAGTCCATACATGATGCCGGGGAGGGCCTGGCCTTCTTCTCCAATGCGGACAACCATCTCGGGCTGCTGGACCTGCGCACGGGCCGGCCCGTGCTCAAGGCCTTTGCCGCGCCCAAGGACAGCGGCTGGCAGGTGCTGCATCCGTTTGCCGAGGGCCGGGCCTGGTTGCAGAGCAGCCGGGAGATACTGGGCGCGCCGGGCCAGGAACCGCGCTGGGAAAAACGGCTGCGCCTCATCGATGCCCAGGGGCGCACGGTGGCAGAGAGTGCCAACTGGCAATGGGCGCAGCGTTTTGTGAACGGCTCGGCCAGCGTATTCCTGGGAGAGACGGCCGGGAGTCTGCTCGTGGGCCGCGACGGCAGGCCGCTGAGCCTGAGCCTGGGGCCGCTTGTGGCGCGCGCCGGCCAGAGCAGCAGCTCCGCCTGGCCCGAGCGCCTGGGGGCGGTGCATGTCTTTCCCCTGCGGGACGCTGAGTCCACGCCCGGCGATGACTCCGCCTGGGTCGACAGCCGGGGCCAGACGCTGTTTGTGCTGGCCAGGCTGGATTGCGGCATAGAGCAGCTGCGCAGCCCGCAAGGCCGGTCGCTATGGCCGGTGCAGGATGTGGCCGAGCGCTGCGTGCTGGAGGCCGAGAGCCGCGGCCAGGAGCCCGAGGCGAAATACCGCGCCGTGGCCAGCGCCGAGCGCCTGCGGCAGCTGCGAGCCGAGAACGAGCCGGGACTGGACCTGGGGCCCGAGGCCGTGCTGCGTCAGGCGGCGGGCCTGCCGCTGAGCTTTTTCCCGCTACGCCGCGATGGCGCCTATCTGAGCGACAGGCCAGGATGGGTGGACGGGCCCGCGGCCATCGAGCTGCACGCGCCGGGACTGGCCGGCAGCGTGACGCTGCAGTTGCCCGCCGGCTATCGCTATCTGCCGCCGGCGGCCATTGCGGCCATGCGCGAGCAGGATGGCCGGGCCGCTGCCGACAACGCCGGCGAGTCGGTCTGGGGCCTGATCTCTGCGGACCGGGATCCGCAATGGGCGGTGCGCGTCCAGCTGCTCAAAACCGGGCGCCTCCAGCGGCCGCGGGGCGATGAGCTCGATCCCGGCCGGCTGGCGCAGACCATCAGCCGCTACGACCATGGCAGCCCGCTGAGCCCGGGTGTCGAAGGCATGCAGCACACCACGGTCGACTGGATGGTGGCGCCGCAATGGGACGAAGCCCGCCAGCGCCTGAGCTGGGGGATGAACAAGCTGGTGCTGGGCCAGGCCAAGGGCAGTTCGGCGAGCGGCATCACGCTGGTGCAGGCCGTGCAGGGCAATTTCAGCCTGGTGCTCAATGTGCCCGTGAACAGAATGAAGGCCGCGCAGGGTATGGAGGTCGCGCAGCGGCTGCAGGCCCTGGCCGATGCCGCGATCTTTGCGCCCTCAGCTTCGGGTGAAGAACCCGAGGCCGAGGTGCCGCGTGATCTGGCTTCGCTGATCGCGGGCCACAAGCCCGCCGAAGTGGCCGAGTTCGAAACCCGGGTCGGGGCCGCGCTGGAGCGCGACCGGCAGGAGCGCGCCGAGCGCCTGCGCCAGCTGCTGTGGCGCGCCGCGGCCACCTTGGTGCCGCTGCTGTTGCTGCTGTCGGCCGGCATTTCCCGCCACCGGCGGCGCAAGCGTGGCGCCCGCGGCCGGCGGCCGGCCTAGGCGTCCTGGCCGGGCTGCTGCTCGGACGCGGGCAGCAGCTGCTTGCCTATCTGCTGCCAGGCCTTGGCCGCATCGGTCTGGCCCGCAAAATAGTGGCAGCTGGCGGCGGTCATGGCGATGCGGCCGTCTTCGGGGCTCAGGTCGAAAGCCAGCTCGCACTGGGCCGCGGCATTGGCCCACATCAGCAGCGCATTGTTGTTGTCTTCTTTCTGCAGGGCATGGGCCTCGGCCATCCAGGCCTGGGCCAGGCGGAAGGCAGCCTCGGCCTGGTTCATGTCGGCCTTGTGGGCCAGATAGAACTCCTTGCCGGCGGCCTGCCACAGCGAGCGGGCCTGGGCAAAGTCCTGGGTGGCCAGCTTCTGGGCCTGGGCGACCAGCGCATTGCCGGCCTGCAGATGGGACGAGTAATCGGTGGAAGTGCTGTCTTGGGGCATGCAGCGATTGTCGCCATGCGGGCTGCGGCGTGCGCGCGGCGCGACTCAAGCCCTTGCGCGCGCTGGGTCAGAAGCGCAGCTCCAGCAGATGCTGGCCCTTGTCCACATGTACCTGCAGGCTCTGGGTCTGGCCGTCGCGGGTCGTGGCCTGCAGGGTGTAAGCCCCTTCGGGCAGCCT
>JAFAIY010000361.1 GCA_019236485.1 Comamonas sp.
CTACGCGCGCGGCAGCATCACGCGCCGCCTCGGCGATGTGGCGGCCACGCAGATGGTGCTGCTGCTGGTGCTGCTGCCGTTTGCCGCCTACATCGTGGGCGAGAAGATCGGCGTCTCGGGCATTCTGGCGGCCGTGGCTGCCGGCATCGCCACCAATTTCGCGGACCTGGAGCGCAGCAGCTATATCAGCGAACGCATGCAGACGGCCGGCACCTGGAGCATGGTCGAAGCCGCGTTCAACGGCGCCATCTTCCTGCTGCTGGGCCTGCAGCTGCCGTCCATCATCGGCGTGCCGCTGCATCAGGCCGGTCATGACTGGTGGATTCTGGTGGCCTATGTGGCCGCAATCTCCTGCGGCCTGCTGCTGCTGCGCTGGATCTGGCTGACGCTGGGCGTGCACGGCTCGCTGCAGCGGGCCCACAGCCAGGGCAAGCTGGCCGAGCGCCCCTCGCCGCTGCTGAACCTGGCGACCACACTGGCCGGCATACGCGGCGCCGTGACGCTGGCCGGCGCGCTGTCCGTGCCCATGCTGCTGAACAACGGCCAGCCGTTTCCGGCACGCGACATGCTGGTCTTCCTGGCCACGGGCACGATTCTGTTCACGCTGCTCATAGGCTCGATCGGCCTGCCCATCATCCTGCGCTACCTGCCCCCGCACGAGGAATCGCCGACCCTGCGCGAGGAGCGCCTGGCGCGCGAGCAGGCCTGCATGGCGGCCATGAGCCGGCTCACCCTGGGCGAGGAAGATCTGCAGCAGCGCGACCCCGCGTGGATCGCCATGCGCCAGGAGGTCAACGGCCACCTGGCCCAGGAATACCGCAACCGTATCCAGCTGCTCGACGACGGCAGCGGCACCGCGCTGAGCCTCGAGGCCCAGCGCGAAGCGCCCGAAGTCGTGCGCCAGCGCAAGCTGCGCTATGTGATGGAGATCGAGACCCGCATCGAGTGCATCCATGCCGAGCGGGACTTCTACTACCAGGAGCGGCAGGCCCATCGCATCAACGACGAATCGCTGCGCAGCCTGGTCAGCGAGCTCGACATGCAGGAAATCGCCATGCGCAAGCGCCTGGTCGTGGCGCGCCGCGCCGCAGGCCTGCCGAGCCAGGACAGCAGCGGCCACCACTAGGCCGTACCGCCCGGCCAGCAAGGCCCCGCCGACGCGGGGCGTTTTGCTGTGGCCTGAGATGAAGTGCGCTCTGCCCATGGAACAAATGCCGGTGAACGGCGCTCAGGCCGTCTTGACCACGCGCAGATCGAGCAGCTCGATCATCTCGTCGCGGATCTTGAACTTCTGGATCTTGCCCGTCACCGTCATCGGGAAGGCCTGGACGAAGCGGATATAGCGCGGCACCTTGTAATGGGCGATCTGGCCCTTGCAGAAGTCGCGCAGCTCGTCCTCGCCCATCTCCTGACCGGGCTTGACGATGACCCAGGCACAGAGCTCCTCGCCATAGCGCACATCGGGCACGCCGACCACCTGCACGTCCTGGACCTTGGGGTGGCGGTAGAGGAATTCCTCGATCTCGCGCGGATAGATGTTCTCGCCGCCGCGGATCACCATGTCCTTGATGCGGCCCACGATGTTCACATAGCCCTCTGCGTCCATGGTGGCCAGGTCGCCGGTATGCATCCACTGCTCGGCATCAATGGCCTCGCGCGTCTTGGCCTCGTCGTCCCAGTAACCATGCATGACCGAATAGCCGCGCGTGCACAGCTCGCCCGACACACCGGGCGCCACGGTCTCGCCCGTGGCCGGATCGACGATCTTCACCTCCAGATGCGGCTGCACCTTGCCCACCGTCGCGACCCGCTTTTCCAGCGGCGTGTCGGCATCGCTCTGGCAGCTCACGGGGCTGGTCTCGGTCATGCCGTAGGCGATGGTGATCTCGGACAGATGCATGTCGCGCACCACGCGCTTCATCACCTCGATGGGGCAGGGCGAGCCGGCCATGATGCCGGTGCGCAGCGTGGACAGGTCGAACTCCGCAAAGCGCGGATGGTCGAGCTCGGCAATGAACATGGTGGGCACGCCGTGCAGGCCCGTGCACTTCTCGGCCTGCACGGCCTCGAGCACGGCCAGGGGGTCGAAGCCGTCGTTGGGATAGACGATGGCCGAGCCGTGGGTGAAGCAGGCCAGATTGCCCAGCACCATGCCGAAGCAGTGGTACAGCGGCACGGGAATGCAGAGCCTGTCCTCGGAGGTGAGGCGCATGCATTCGCCGATGAAAAAGCCGTTGTTGAGGATGTTGCGGTGGGTCAGCGTGGCGCCCTTGGGAAAGCCCGTGGTGCCGCTGGTGAACTGGATGTTGATGGGATCGGTATTGCTCAGCGTGGCGGCAATGGCGTCTATGCGTGCATCCGCGCTAGAGCCCTGCGCCTGCAGCTGCGAAAAGCGCAGCATGCCGGCCTGCTCCGCGCCTTGGCCGGCCACATCAATCCAGATCACCGTGCGCAGCGCGGGCAGGCGCTTGGCCTGCAGCTGGCCCGGTGCGCAGCCGGCCAGCTCGGGCGCCAGTTCGCGCAGCATGCCCAGGTAGTCGCTGGTCTTGAACTGCGGCATGGTCACCAGCGCCTTGCAGCCCACCTTGTTGAGCGCGTACTCGACCTCGGAGGTGCGGTAGGCGGGGTTGATATTGACCAGGATCAGGCCGATCTGGGCCGTGGCCAGCTGCATCAGCACCCACTCGGCGTTGTTGTGGCTCCAGATGCCGACGCGGTCGCCTTTTTCCAGGCCCAGGCCCAGCAGCGCGCTGGCCAGCTGGCGCGCGGCCGCATGCAGCTCGGCATAGGTATAGCGCAGCCCCTGGTGGCGGCTGATCAGCGCGTCGCGGCCGCCCTGGCGCTGCGCCATGGCCGCAAAAAAATCACCGATGGTCTGCTCGATCAGCGGCACCTCGGTGCGCCCCCGGGAATAACTGGCGCTAAGCGCATTCGCTTGCGATGGCATGGCTTTCGTCTCCTTGCGTCCCCGCAGCCGCCCTGGGGCGGCTGCACAGCTTCAATTCAGCACTTTTTTCTGCGGCCCAGAATAAGGGCTAGCCCTGTTCATATGAGGTCACAAAGGTTGCAATAATTGCCAAATGTTCACCCCCTCGCTGCTCAAGACGCCTCTTCCTCACCATGCCAGCTCCGTGCTCAAATCGCACCCGGCAATTACCCCCATGGTCTTCGTCCAGGCCATAGTCCGCGCTTACCGGCAAAGACAGATGTCGCCGCTGGCAGCGTTGGAAAAGGCACAAATCCCGCCAGAGCTGGTGGAGGATGAGAACGAGTGCATCACCGCCTTGCAGATGGAAGCACTTTCGGACGCCGCGATGCGCGAGCTCGATGACGAGGCCCTGGGCTGGTTCGAGCGCCGCCTGCCCTGGGGCAGCTACGGCATGCTGGCACGCGCCAGCCTCAGCGCCCCGCACCTGGGCCTGGCTCTCGCGCGCTGGTGCCGCCACCACGGGCTGATCGCCGGCGACATCCAGCTCGGCCTCAGCGAGCAGGCCGGCATCGCCACGCTGACCCTGCACGAGAACCGGCCCCTGGGCGCCATGCGCGAGTTCTGCATGGTCTCGGTGCTGCGCAATGTGCACGGTTTTGCCAGCTGGCTGATCAACGAGCCCATAGCGCTGCAGCGGGCCAGCTTTCCGTTTCCAGCTCCCAGGCATGCCGACGTGTACCGCGTGCTGTTCGCGCCCGAGACGCTGGAGTTCGAGGCGCCCGTGGCCAGCCTGCAGTTCGAGGCGCGCTGGCTGCAGGCGCCGCTGGCGCGCGACGAGGCCGCGCTCAACCGCATGCTGCAGCGCGCTCTGCCGATTCAGGTGCGCCCCTATCAGCGCGAGAAGACCCTGGTCCAGCGCGTGCGCCAGCTGCTGGCGGCCGGCGGCGAGGAACAGCAGACGGCCGAGACGCTGTCGCGCCAGCTGCATCTGTCCCAGCGCAGCCTGCACCGCCAGCTCAAGGAGGAAGGCGCTTCGCTGCAGGCGCTCAAGGACGAGATACGCCGCGAGCGCGCGATTGCGCTGCTGCTGCGCACCAGCCGCCCCATCAAGCGCGTGGCCCAGGCCTGCGGCTTTCTCAACGACAAGAGCTTTATCCGCGCTTTCAGGCTGTGGACGGGACTATCCCCGTCGGAATTTCGCAAAACCGCCGGCCAGCGCAGCGTCTGACGCAAGGAGTTCGCCATGCAGGAATCCACAGAACAATGGCAGGCAATCGCAGACGGGATCTGGGCTCTCAGCCATCACTTCAGCAATGCGGGAATGAAGGTCAGCACCCGCATGACGGTGATACGGCTGGCCGACGGCAGCCTGTTCTCGCATTCGGCCGTGCCGCTGAATGAAGCGCAAAAAGCGGAGCTGGATGCGCTGGGGCCGCTGCAATACATTGTTGCCCCCAGCGCCATGCACCATCTGTTTGTGGGCAAACTGGCCCGGCTTTATCCACAGGCCGGACTCTATGGCACGGAGGGCGTGCTGCGCAAGCGCCCGGATCTTCCGCAGCTGCGGCTGCTGCTGCCCGATGCCTCAGCGCCCTGGGTTGGCGAGCTGCAACACCTGCGCCTAAACGGCATTCCCATGCTGGACGAGACCGTGTGGTTCCATGCGGCCAGCGGCAGCCTGATCGCCACCGATGTGCTGCAGTGCTGGCAAGGACCGCTAAGCCTGCCGGTACGCATGTATCTGGGCCTGACCGGCGGCCATGAGCGCCTGACCGTGCCGCGCACCGTGCGCCTGCTGGTCAGGGACAGGGCCGCCGTGCAGGCCTGTGTGCGGCAGATGCTGGGCTGGCCCGTGCAGCGCGTGATACTGCTGCACAACAGCGTCATCGCCGATCAGCCCATGCAACGCCTGCGCGAGGCGCTATCAATCTGGAACTGACAAGCCGAGTCCGGGACAGCGATTGCCGATTTACTGGATTTCGTGTTCGTCGCCATCGCCCGGGACGGCAGAGACAGCGCTCTTGCGCACGGCCTCGAACATGGCGGGCAGATCGCCCATATGGCCGAACA
>JAFAIY010000448.1 GCA_019236485.1 Comamonas sp.
GTTTACGGGTTCGGCCCATGGTGGAGTGCGCAGCCCACGCAAACAATGACATGCATATGTCATACGCATGACCTAATGTGCAGCACCGCATATTCAGTCACCGAACGTTAGAGGAGCCTTCATGCAATTCAAGCAACTGGCCATGGCCGCAGCCGTCGCCGCCACCGCTTTTTCGGCGCAAGCCACCACCGAGATCCAATGGTGGCACTCCATGACCGCCGTGAACAACGAGTGGGTCAACGATCTGGCCAAGCAGTTCAATGAAAGCCAGAAGGATTACAAGATCGTCCCTACCTACAAGGGCGTGTATGACGAATCGATGACGGCCGCCATCGCCGCGTTCCGCTCGGGCAATGCGCCCGACATCCTGCAGGTGTTTGAAGTGGGCACTGCCACCATGATGGCTTCCAAGGGTGCGACCGTGCCCGTGGCCAAGGTTATGGCCGACGCCGGCGTGGCCTTCGACCCCAAGGGCTATATCCCCGCCGTGGCCGGTTACTACACCGCCCCCAACGGCCAGATGCTGAGCTTCCCGTTCAACAGCTCGACCACCATCTTCTATTACAACAAGGACGCCTTCAAGAAGGCCGGCCTGAACCCCGACAAGGCTCCCGCCACCTGGCCCGAAGTCTTTGCCGCGGCCAAGAAGCTCAAGGAAAGCGGCCATAGCTGCCCCATGACCCTGGCCTGGCAGGGCTGGACCCAGCTGGAGTCCTTCTCCACCTGGCACAACGTGGAGTTCGCCACCGAGCAGAACGGCCTGAGCGCCAACGGCTACAAGGCCCGCCTGAAGCTCAACTCGCCGCTGCACGTCAAGCACATCGACAACCTGGCCGCAGCGGCCAAGGCCGGTGAATTCGTCTACAAGGGCCGCGGCGCCATTCCCCAGGCTTCGTTCACCGCCGGTGAATGCGCGATGATCCAGACCTCGTCCGGCTACTACGGCGACGTGGCCAAGAACGCCAAGTTCAACTACGGCCTGGCTCCCCTGCCCTACTACCCCGATGTCAAGGGCGCACCCCAGAACACCGTGATCGGCGGCGCCTCGCTGTGGGTCATGGCCGGCAAGAACGCCGAGCACTACAAGGGCGTGGCCAAGTTCTTCGAATTCCTGTCGCAGACCAAGGTCCAGGCCGCCTCGCACCAGCGCACCGGCTACCTGCCCGTGACCATGGCTGCCTACGACCTGACCGACAAGTCCGGCTTCTACCAGAAGCACCCCGGCACCGACACCGCCGTGACGCAGATGGTCCGCAAGGTGACCAATAACTCGCGCGGCATCCGCCTGGGCAACTATGTGCAGATCCGCACCATCGAGGACGAAGAACTCGAACAGGTGTGGGCCGGCAAGAAGAGCGGCAAGCAGGCTCTGGACGCCATCGTGACCCGCGGCGACGAACTGCTGGCCCGCTTCGAGCGCTCCTACAAGAAGTAAATCCACGGCGCCCGCAAGGGCGCCGACCGGCCTGCGGTGCTCCAACCCGGAGCATCGCGCCCCCCAAACACCCCGTTGACTGAACCCAGCCCGCGGCGGTTTTTTTATTTGTGACTCCTCATGGAAAAACGTGTTCTTTTCCGATCCGGGTGGCTGCCCTGGGTGCTGATCGCACCTCAGCTGCTCATCATCGGCATCTTCTTTTTCTGGCCCGCCGCGCAGGCTGTGCTGCAGTCGTTCCAGATGGAAGACGCATTCGGCATGAGTACCGAATGGGTCGGACTGGACAATTTCCGTACCCTGTTTGCCGATTCGGCCTATCTGGACTCGTTCTCCCGCACCGCCCTGTTCTCGGTGCTGGTCGCCGGCGTCGGCATCGCCACCTCGCTGGGGCTGGCCATCTTCGCGGACCGCATCGTGCGCTTCGCCATGGTCTACAAGACCCTGCTCATCATTCCCTATGCCGTGGCGCCCGTGATCGCCGGCGTGCTGTGGATCTTCATGTTCTCGCCCTCCATCGGCGTGGTCGCCTATTTCCTGGGCAAGCTCGGCTATGACTGGAACCACCTGATGAACGAGAACCAGGCCATGGCGCTGATCGTGCTGGCCTCGGTGTGGAAGCAGATCTCCTATAACTTCCTGTTCTTCCTGGCCGGATTGCAGTCCATTCCCAAGGCACTGATCGAGGCCGCCTCCATCGACGGCGCCGGCCCCTGGCGCCGTTTCTGGAACATCCAGCTGCCGCTGCTCTCGCCCACCACCTTCTTCCTGCTGGTGATCAACATCGTCTACGCCTTCTTCGACACCTTCGGCATCATCGATGCGGCCACCCATGGCGGCCCCGGCCAGTCGACCTCGATCCTGGTCTACAAGGTGTATCTGGACGGCTTCAAGGCCCTGGACCTGGGCGGCTCCGCAGCCCAGTCCGTGATCCTGATGCTGATCGTCGTCGTGCTGACCGTGATTCAGTTCCGCTATGTTGAAAAGAAAGTGCAGTACTGATCATGGTTGATCGCAACCCCTGGCTCAACTTCTTCTCCCACGCCGTGCTCATCCTCGGCGTGGCCATCGTCGCCTTCCCGCTGTACCTGGCCCTGATCGCTTCCACGCATACCGCCAGCGAGATCGTCCAGGCCCCCATGCCGCTGCTGCCCGGCTCCCACCTGTGGGAGAACTACAAGGAAGCGCTGCTGGGCTCCGGCAAGCTGGGCTCCAACACCAATGTCGTGCACATGATGTGGGTGAGCTTTGTCGTGGCCATGATCATCACCGTGGGCAAGATCGCGATCTCGCTGCTCTCGGCCTTCGCCATCGTCTACTTCCGCTTCCCGTTCAAGATGATCTGCTTCTGGGCCATTTTCCTGACCCTGATGCTGCCCGTGGAAGTGCGTATCCTGCCCACCTACAAGGTGGTGGCAGAGCTGGGCCTGCTCAACAGCTATGCCGGCCTGTCGCTGCCGCTGATCGCCTCGGCCACGGCCACCTTCCTGTTCCGCCAGTTCTTCCTGACCGTGCCCGACGAGCTGGTCGAGGCCGCGCGCATCGACGGCGCAGGCGCCATGCGCTTCTTCAAGGACATTCTGGTGCCGCTGTCCAAGACCTCGATCGCGGCCCTGTTCGTGATCCAGTTCATCTACGGCTGGAACCAGTATCTGTGGCCGCTGCTGATGACGACCTCGGAAGACATGTACCCCGTGGTCGTGGGCATCAAGCGCATGGTGGCCGGCGGCGGCGAGGCAGCCATCGACTGGAACATCGTGATGGCCACGGCCATCCTGGCCATGCTGCCGCCGACGCTGGTGGTGATGCTGATGCAGAAGTGGTTTGTCAAAGGCCTGGTGGATACCGAGAAGTAATCCCCGCCTGCCCATCCACCGTCTTTTGACCGATTGAATAAAACCCTGTTATGGCTTCCATTTCCCTCAAGAACATCGTCAAGCGCTACGGCAGCGGCAAGTCTGCCGTACCCGTCATTCACGGCATCAACGTCGAGATCAACGACGGCGAATTCATCGTGCTGGTCGGCCCCTCTGGCTGCGGCAAGTCCACCCTGCTGCGCATGATTGCCGGCCTCGAAGAGATCACCGACGGCGACCTGCTGATCGGCAGCAACAAGGTCAATAACCTGGAACCCGCCAAGCGCAATATCGCCATGGTGTTCCAGAACTACGCGCTCTATCCTCACATGAGCAACTACGAGAACATGGCCTACGGCCTGAAGCTCGCCAAGGTGCCTGAAGACGAGATCAAGCGCCGCGTGGACAAGGCTGCCAAGATTCTGGAGCTGAGCCATCTGCTGGACCGCAAGCCGCGCCAGCTGTCGGGCGGCCAGCGCCAGCGCGTGGCCATGGGCCGCGCCATCGTGCGTCAGCCCCAGGTGTTCCTGTTTGACGAACCCCTGTCCAATCTGGACGCCAAGCTGCGCGGTCAGACCCGCCTGGAAATCCAGAAGCTGCACGCCGAGCTGGGCATCACCAGCCTGTTCGTGACCCACGACCAGGTCGAGGCCATGACCCTGGCCCAGCGCATGGTCGTGATGAACGGCGGCAATGTGGAGCAGTTCGGCACGCCCGAGGAGGTCTACCACACGCCCGCCTCCACCTTTGTGGCCGGCTTCATCGGCTCGCCTCCCATGAACCTGCTCAAGCACTCGCCCAACGGCAAGCCCGGCCTGATTCTGGGCATCCGCCCCGAACATATCGACCTGGTCGAGGCCGGTGGCGTGGAGTTCAAGGTACAGACCGTGGAACTGCTGGGCGCCGAGCGCCTGCTGTACGGTAAGGTCGGCGACGAAGACGTGACCGTGCGCGTGGAGGAAGGCAAGCCTTTCCCCAAGCCCGGCGAGACCGCCCGCATTTCCGCGCGCGAAGACCGCCGGCACTGGTTCCATGCCGAAACCGGCAAACGTGTCTGAGCCAGCACTGAGGTCGCACTAGGCTGACTTTTTAGAGAGCACCCCAAGCCCCTGCTTGCGGTGCTCTTGTCACGTAAAGACTACGAAAGTTATGACAAGCACTTTGAAACCCTGGCCCTATCCCCGCTGGATCGCCCACCGCGGCGCCGGCAAGCTGGCGCCCGAGAACACCATGAGCGCCTTTCGCCTCGGCGCCCAGCATGGCTACCGCATGTTCGAATGCGACGCCAAGCTCAGCCGCGACGGCGTGCTGTTCCTCATGCACGACGCGGGCCTGGAGCGCACCACCAACGGCCACGGCACGGGCGGCGACCAAAGCATGGGCGAGCTGGCCCAGCTCGACGCCGGCAGCTGGCATTCGCGCGCCTATGCGGGCGAGAACCTGCCCACGCTAGAAGCCCTGGCCCGCTGGTGCCTGGCCAACCATCTGCACCTGAACGTGGAGATCAAGCCCACGCCGGGCCAGGAAGAGGAAACCGGCCGCGCCTGCGGCGAGCTGATGCAGCGCATCTGGCCCAAGGACGAGATCCAGCCGCTGTTCACCTCGTTCCAGCCCGATGCGCTCAAGGGCGCC
>JAFAIY010000462.1 GCA_019236485.1 Comamonas sp.
AAACTGGCGCAAGCCAGAACGCACGATGGCGTGGTCATCCACAATGCCTACTTTTATCATGCATACCTCTTTTCATGAAGCTGCTCTGTCTCCCGAGCGATCACCGTTCATGACCCACACTATGATGTTGATCATTCGGCTCTACGGTTATGCAGAATATCAGGTAATTGTTTTGTAGGTGAGGGAATGTCGATGCGCTGGACCCATATCCGCAAAATTGCGGTCAGCCTGACAATCGCGATCGTTGCGGCTGTCTTGATGGTAGGCATTAATGAAGGTGGATATACGCGCTCTCTGAACGCGCTGGATACGCTTACCAAAACTCAAAACACCCGCTCCAAGATCGACCAGTTGCTGCAGCAGATTCTGGATGCGGAAACCGGCCTGCGCGGCTACCTGCTCACGGGCGAAGACCGCTACCTGGAGCCCTATAACACTGCGCTGCTGGCCATCAACGGCACCATGGACGAGCTGCGCCGCATCTTCATGCTGGATCCCATGGATCTGGCCACCTTCACCCCGCTGGCGCGGCAGGTGGACCGCAAGCTCAGCGAGATGGAGCTGAGCCTGAAGCTGTATCGCCAAGGCAACAACGACGCCTGGCGTTTCGTCATGTTCACCGATGTGGGCATGGAAAACATGGATGCCATCCGCGGCTACGGCAAAGCCCTGCTGGAGAGCACTGACCAGCAGGCCAAAGCCAATCTGGCGGATATAGAGCAGACGCTGAGCCTGTCGCGCATAGGCATAGCCACCGTGACGGCCATGGGCATTCTGGGCTTTTTCATGTATCTGCGTCAGGCCTATGCGCTGCAGCAATCCCATCTGCGCGAACAGGAAATCCAGCGCGAGGAACGCAATCGCCTCGAGGAAGTAGTGCGCGAGCGCACGGCCACGCTGGCGGAGCTGGCCACCCATCTGCAGCAGGTGCGCGAGGACGAGCGCGGCTATCTGGCGCGCGAGCTGCACGACGAGCTGGGCTCGCTGCTCACGGCGGCCAAGCTGGATGTGGCACGCCTCAAGTCCAAGGTCGACACCAGCGCCCCGGGGATCAACGAGCGCATCAACCACCTCGTGGAAACACTCAACAGCGGCATCGCCCTCAAGCGCCGCATCGTCGAGAATCTGCGCCCCTCCTCGCTGTCCAATCTGGGCCTGACCACGGCACTGGAAATCCTCACCCGCGAATTCGGCGAGCACAGCGGCATCGATGTGGAATCCAGCCTGGAGCAGGTCGACCTGCCCGAATCCACCCAGCTCACCGTTTATCGCGTGGTGCAGGAATCGCTGACCAATATCGGCAAATACGCCAAGGCCAACCATGTGATGGTGGCCGTTCACAACTACCCCACCTATGTGGCGGTGCAGATTCAGGACGATGGCCAGGGCTTCGAGATGGCCGGCATGCGCCCCAACTCCCATGGTCTGGCCGGCATGAAGCACCGCGTGGAAGCCGCGGGAGGACGTTTGACGGTGGCCTCGCAGCCCGGCAAGGGCACGACCATCTCGGCCGTGATTCCGCTGACCGCCGTGACCTCCTAACAGGGAGCTTGCCGTTCTGCCCGCCCGCCTCCATGCACCGGCTCGGGAAACCCTGCGGGGCCGCACACCGCCACACTCGGTAACCTTGAGTCGCACTCGCGCGCATTGCGCAAACACAACAGATTCGCCATCATCTGGCTTTCAGAGTTCTCTTGCAGAAGTTGTGCCACCAATCACGGCTGTCACCTCACGCGGCAGCGTGTTTTCAGGGAGTTCAAAACAATGAATCAACACGACAAAGATACCCAAGCAGTAGCGGAAGACGCCGCACACGCTATGGCCGAACATGCCAAGGACGCCACGACCAGCGTGGTCCAGTCGGCCAAGCATTCCGCTGCCGAATCCTTCATGGAAGCCACGGCTGGTGCCGAGGAAACGGTCGAACCGGCCTACCGCCGCACGCGCCGTACCGCCTCCGAAGCCATCGACGAGACCGGCCGCCACCTGCGCTCTGCCGACGACGAGGCGGACAGCGTGCTCATCGACAATCTGGCCAACCGCGCCCAGGACCTGGCCGAGCGCAGCATCAACTTCTGGGCCGACAGCTCCCACCGCGCCCGCCGCCAGTTCCAGTCCACGGCCGATGCGACCACACGCTATGTGTCCGAGCAGCCCGGCCGCTCCATGCTGATCGCCGCGGCCACGGGCGCGGCGATTGCCACGGCCTTCTTCCTTGGACGCTCGCGCAGAAAATAAGCAGAAGAAGGAAACACCATGCAATCCATGATTCGCGCCATCGCTTTTGCCGCGGTTGCCGCCACCGCCGTTCTGGGCACCACGGCCTGCTCCGTGGCCCGCGACCAGCAGACCGTAGGTTCCTATGTGGATGACGCGGCCATCACCGCGGCCGTCAAGGCCAAGATGGCCGAAGACAAGAATGTCTCGGCCACGGCCATCAGCGTGGAGACCTTGAACGGTACCGTCCAGCTCTCCGGCTTTGCCAAATCCGAAGCCGAGAAAGCCCGCGCCGCCGAGATCGCGCGCACCACCCGGAATGTGCGCGAAGTGCGCAACAGCCTCGTGGTCCGCCCCTGAGCCTCTCGCCGGCGGCCCTCCCTCAAAGCCAGCTTTCAAGCTGGCTTTGTTTTGCCTATATTTCCCAGCAGTCCTGCGCCGCTACAGTTACGCCATGCAAGTTTTCAACTGCGAAGCCTGTGGTCATCTGATCTATTTTGAGAGCCTGCAATGCGTGCACTGCGGCGCACCCCAGGCTTTTTTTGCCGATCAGCTGCGCGTCGGCGTCCTGCCTTCGGCCTCGGCCGGGGCCCCGCGCTACCGCGCCTGCGCCCACCGCCACGACATCAGCCTATGCAACTTTGCCGTCGCGGCCGAGGACCCCAACCCGCTCTGCGTTTCCTGCCGCCAGACCGAATGGCTGCCTGACGCTAGCAACCCTGCCAACGAACTGCGCTGGGCCAAGATCGAGGTGGCCAAGCGCAGGCTGTACTACACGCTGGCCAGGCTGGGCCTGCTGGACCCGCATGGGCATGGGACCGCCGAGCCCCGCTTTGCGCTGCTGGCCGATATTCCCGGCGCGGCGCCGGTGATGACCGGCCATGCCAGCGGCATGATCACGCTGAACGTGGTGGAGGCCGACGACGACGAGCGCGCCAGGCGGCGCCAGGCCCTGCACGAGCCCTACCGCACGCTGATAGGCCATCTGCGCCACGAATCCGGCCATTTCTACTGGGATCAGCTGATAGCCAGCAGCGCCTGGCTGGAGCCGTTCCGGGCGCTGTTCGGCTACGAGGGCCAGGACTACGGCCAGGCGCTGCAGCGCCACTACGAGAGGAATGCGCTGGACACCGGCTGGCGCGACGGCTTCATCAGCGCCTATGCCACGGCCCATCCCTGGGAAGACTGGGCCGAAACCTGGGCCCACTATCTGCATATGGTGGATCTGCTGGAGACCGCGGCCAGCTATGCGACCTGCATCACCGTGCCCGATATTCCCGGCCAGGGCCAGCAGCTGATGCGCGACCCGCTAGCAACCCCGGCAGCGGATTTTTCCCTGATGCAGGCCCAATGGGTGCCGCTGACCCTGCTGCACAACAGCCTCAACCGCAGCCTGGGCCATGGGGATGCCTATCCGTTCACCATCTCCGCCATGGCCTGGAACAAGCTGCGCTTTGTGCACGAGGTGGTGAGCGCTCGCCGCCAGCAGCGGGCGAGCGGCTGAGCCTCAGACCGTGCGGCCGACCTTGGCCATCAGCCGCGCATGCACGCCGGCCGAGACGAACTTGTCCACCTCGCCGTTAAGCGAGGCGATCTCGCGCACAAAAGTGGAGCTGATGAACTGGTAGCGGTCGCTGGGCGTGAGGAACACGGTTTCCACCTCGGGCATCAGCGTGCGGTTCATGCCCGCCAGCTGGAACTCGTAGTCGAAGTCGGTCACGGCGCGCAGGCCGCGCACCATGGCCTTGGCGCCGCGCGAGACCACAAAGTCGCGCAGCAGGCCGTCGAAGCTCTCCACCTGCACCTGCGGATACTGGGCGCAGGCCTCGCGCACCATGGCGATGCGCTCGTCGAGAGTGAACAGGGTTTTCTTGTGGTGGCCGGCCGCCACGGCCACGATGACCTTGCCGAACAATTGCGAGGCCCGGCGCACCACATCTTCATGACCCAGGGTGATGGGATCAAAGGTGCCGGGATATACGGCAATCAGGCTCTGGCTCATGCTTATCTCTCTCCTGCGAGTCTTATGTCGGCGGCGCTGCTGCGGCGCAGCGGAAAACTCATTATGCATTCAGGCACCAGAACGCCTGTTTTTGCATGAAAAGAGCCGATGACGCTTGATGGACCAGCGTCATCGACTCTCATATCGCTAGCATTACGGCTTGCGCAGCAGATGGGCGTGCACGGCTCCGGCCTTGAGATAGCGGTGCAGCTCCAGCCCCAGATCCAGCAGACGCTCCTCGGTCCAGGCCTCGGGCGCTTCCAGATAGATAAAGCCGCCCTGGTTCAAGGCCGCCGCGGCAGCCTGGATGGCGGGCTCGAACAGCTCGGCCTGCGCAAACGGCGGATCCAGAAACACCAGATCCTGGCCCGCGGCAGTCTTCAGGCAGCTCAGCGCATCGCCGCGCACCACCTTGACCGCCTTGGCATCCAGGCGCTGCTGCAGGCGGCGCAGCTGCTGCACCAGCTCGGCGTCCTGCTCGTTCATGATCACGCTGGCCGCGCCGCGCGATGCGGCCTCGAAACCCAGCGCGCCCGTGCCCGAGAAGGCATCCACACATTTCCAGTTGCTCAGATCCTGGCCCAGCCAGTTGAACAGGGTCTCGCGCACGCGATCGGGCGTGGGGCGCAGGCCGGGCTTTTGCGCCACGGCCAGGCGTGTGCGGCGCCACTGGCCGCCGATGATGCGGATCTCGCCGGCGCCCGTGGCCGCAGGCTTGGCTGCGGACGCAGGCGCGGCCTTGGCGCCGGGGCGCGCGGGCTTGGCCGCCGCCTGCTCCTGTGCCTTGCGCTCGGCCTCATGAATCATCTTGTCCAGTGCCTTGCGGCCTGCGGGAGTGTGGAGCTTGATGGCGCTGCGGCTCATGGCTTGGCTCCCAGGGTCACGGTCACCATGCGCTCGGGCTGGACCATGCGCTGCATGGCGGCCTTCACGTCCTTGGTGCTCAGCGCCTGCACGCGCTCGGTCCAGTGCTCCAGATAATCGAGCGGCAGACCATTCCAGGCGATATTGGCCACATTGCCCAGCAGCTTGCGGTTGCTGTCTATGCGCAGCGCAAAGCCGCCTATGAGATTGTCCTTGGCGGCCTTGAGCTCCTGGTCGGTCGGGCCTTCGGCAATGAATTTGCGCAGCACCTCCTGCGACACCTTGAGCGCCTCGGCAGCCTGGTCGGGACGGGTCTGCAGGCCGATCACGAACGCGCCGCGGTCCAGCCCCGGCGAGAAGTCGCTGGACACGCCATAGGTCAGGCCGCGCTTTTCACGCACCTCCTCCATCAGCCGCGAGCTGAAGCCCCCGCCGCCCAGGATATGGTTGCCCACCATCACGGCCAGAAAGTCCGGGCTGTTGCGCGCAATGCCGGGCTGGCCTATCAGCACCTGGGCCTGGGCCGACTCGAACGGAATGTTCTCGATCTTGGGCGCCGTCAGGTCCTTCACCTTGGCCACCTCGGGCAGCGGCGCGCAGTCATTGCCGTTGGCCGCCTGCAGCGGGCCCAGCAGCTGCTTGACCAGGGTGTCGGCCTGCTGGCGGCTCACCGCACCCACCACGCTGACCTTGGCGCGGCAGGCCGCGATCAGCTTGCGGTGGAAGTCCTGCATGGCCGAGACGTCGATCCGAGCCAGGCTCTCGCCCGTGGTCTGGTAGCCATAGGGCACATCGCCGAACACATCCTTGCGGAAGGCCTTGGAGGCCACGGTGCCGGGGCGGGTGTCGGCCTCCTTGATGGAGGCCGCCCAGCGCTCGCGGTCGCGCTGCCACACGGCATCCGGCCAGCTGGGCGCCGCCACCTGGCGCGCGGCCAGGGCCACGGCTTTTTGCAGCAGCTCGGGCTGGGTCAGCGAGCGCAGGCCGTAGCTGAAGCTGTCGCGGCCGGCGCTGGCGCCAAAGCTCGCGCCCAGATCGGCCCAGGCCTGGCCCAGGCCGTTTTCGTCCAGCGCCGGCGCATCGCCCGCGGCCTTGATGCCCTTGGCAGACATCATGGCCACGGCCGCGGCCAGGCCCGCCTGGTCCGCGGGATCGCGGCGGCTGCCGGCATCGAAGTCCAGCTGCACGTCCACCATGGGGATGCCTGGGCTTTGCACCAGCCAGACCTGGGCGCCGCTGGGCTGGGTCCAGTGTTCAATGGGCAGCAAAGCCCAGGCGGACTGGGTCAAAAAACCCATGCTAGCGCTTATCAAAAAAGCACCTGCCGCTATCTTTTTCGTAGTCTTCATATGTTTCAACCTCTGTTTTCAACGACGCTGCACCAATACCGGCGCGCCCCATGCGAGAGCAGTCCAGCAAGGGCCGCCCCGCAGCGAGGGCTGCGTCCCCCTTCGGGGGAAGGCGCAAAGCGACTCAGGGGGTGTTTCATCAATGCATCGATCCGCCCATATCGGCCTTGCCCGACATGGGACGCTGGGCCTTGCTGCCGGCCGGCAGAGGCTGGGGCACCAGCGTGCCCACGGTGAGCTGGTCGTCGCCGAAATACTTGGCCGCCACGGCCTTGACGTCGTCCGAGTTGATCTTCTTGAGCTCGGCCAGCAGCTTGTCCTCGGCATCCAGCGGCATGCGCTGGATCCAGTAATTGCCCAGGTTCTGGGCCTGGCCCATGACCGAGTCGCGCTCATAGACATTGGAGGCCATCCACTGGGTCTTGACGCGCTCCAGCTCCTCGGCCTGCACGCCCTCCGCGGCGATCTTCTGCACCTGGGCGCGCAGCGCGGCCTCCACCTCGGCGGCGGTTCGGCCCTTGGCGGGCACGCCGGTCAGCATGAACAGGCTGGGGCCGCGGCCCATGATATTGGCCGAGCTGCCCGCGCTGTCCGCCACGCGGCCGCCGGCCTGGCCTTCGCCCTGCACCAGGGCGCGCTCCAGCCGCGCGCCGTCATAGCCGTCGAGCACGGCCGACAGCACCAGCAGCGCCAGCGCGTCCTTGTCGTCGGGCTGCAGCTTTTCCACATGGTTGAGCGTGGGCACGCGGTAGGCCATGGCCACGAAGGCCTGCTCGGCGGGACGCTTGACCTCGATGCGGCGCACGCCGGTCTGCTGCGGCTCGATCTGCGGCTTGCGCAGCGGCACGGCGCGCGCGGGAATGCTGCCGTAATACTTCTCGGCCCAGGCGCGCACCTGGGCCGGGTTCACATCGCCGACCACCACCACAGCGGCATTCGCGGGCACATACCAGCGCCGGTGGAAGTCGCGCACGTCGTCGGGGGTCATGGAATCCAGATCGTTCATCCAGCCCACCACGGGGCGCTGATACGGGGAGGCCATGAAGGTCGCCGCCATCAGCTGCTCCATGAGCACGGCGCGCGGCTGATCATCGGTGCGCATGCGGCGCTCCTCCTTGATCACCTCGATCTCTTTCTTGAACTCGGAATCCGGCCACTGGTTGTTGGCAAAGCGATCGGACTCGAGCTTCATCACGTCCTCCAGGCGGCTGGACGGAATCTGCTGGTAAAAGCCCGTGTAGTCGCGCCAGGTGAAGGCGTTCTCCTGGCCGCCCAGGGCAGCCACGCGGCGCGAGAAGTCGCCGGGCTTCACGCTCTTGCTGCCCTTGAACATCATGTGCTCAAGCGCATGGGCCACGCCCGAGGTGCCGCTGAGTTCGTCCATGCCGCCCACGCGCACCCAGACCATGTGCACCGCCGTGGGCGCGCGCCGGTCCGGCTGCACAATCAGCTGCATGCCGTTCTTCAGCGTGAACTGCTGCACGGCCGCCTCCGCCGCCGCGACGGGCTGGGGTTTAGACGATGCGCCCGGCGCAGCCAAGGCTGCCCCAGCGCTCAAACAGGCCATTAAGCCCAGTACAGGGAGTGCGCGTACATGTTTCATAGAATGATGCGATTCTAAAAACCCGCCAATGTTCAGTTTTTTCAAGAAAAAGCCCGATCTGCCCAATGCGGCAGAGACCGCGCCAGCTGCCGAGGCTGCTCAGGCGCCCGTACCTGCGACTCCAGCCGGAGCAGGCCCACAGGATACGCCAGCGGCCGCTGCCGGCAGCTCGTGGTGGCGCAAGCCTTTTGCAGCCAAAGATGCCAAGCCCGAGCCGGCGACTGCGTCGACCACTCAGGATTTTGTAGCAGCCCCCGAGCCTACCGCAAAGCCGGAGACCGTAAACGCTCGCCAGAGCTGGATGGAGAGGCTCAAGGCCGGCCTGCGCAAGACCGGCTCCAGCATCGCCACCGTCTTCACGGGCACGCAGATCAACGATGCGCTGTATGAAGAGCTGGAGGACGCGCTGCTGATGGCCGACACCGGCGTCAAGGCCACCCAGCATCTGCTCGACGACCTCAAGCGCCGCGTCAAGGAGACCAAGACCACCGAGCCCGCGGCCGTCAAGGCCTTGCTGGCCGATGCGCTGGCCGATCTGCTGCAGCCGCTGGAAAAGCCGCTGACCATAGGCGAGCATGTGCCCACCGTCATCATGGTGGCCGGCGTCAACGGCGCGGGCAAGACCACTTCCATAGGCAAGCTCACCAAGCATCTGGCCGACGAGGGCCAGACCGTGCTGCTGGCCGCGGCCGACACCTTCCGCGCCGCCGCGCGCGAGCAGTTGGGCGTCTGGGCCAACCGCAACACCGTGGAGATCATCAGCCAGGAAGGCGGCGACCCGGCCGCCGTGAGCTATGACGCGGTCTCGGCCGGCAAGGCCCGCAAGAAGGACGTGGTGCTGGTCGACACCGCAGGCCGCCTGCCCACGCAGCTGCATCTGATGGAAGAGCTCAAGAAGATCAAGCGCGTGGTGACCAAGGCCGAGGGCTCGGCGCCGCACGAGGTGCTGCTGGTCATAGATGGCAATACCGGCCAGAACGCTCTGGCCCAGGTTCGCGCCTTCGACGATGCGCTGCAACTCACCGGCCTGATCGTGACCAAGCTCGACGGCACGGCCAAGGGCGGGGTGCTGGCGGCCATCGCCCAGGAACGCCCGGTCCCCGTGTATTTCATCGGAGTGGGCGAGAAGATCGAGGATCTCGAGACCTTCAGCGCCCGGGAGTTTGCCCAGGCCCTGCTGTCCTGACACCTTGTTTTGATAGCTGGCAGCGCTTGCTATGCAAGAAACTCAGCTATAAAACAGCCTGGACAGCAAACAAGGAGCGCGCAAGGCGCTCCTTTTTCATTCAGGCATGGACCTGCTTCTTGAGCCACTGCGCATAGTCGGCCAGGCAGCGCTCGGTGTTCACGCTGATCTGCGGCACCTTGTAGCTGTGCTGCTCGCGCAGCAGCTGGGCCAGGCGCGGCAGCACATCGGGCAGGGTCTTGCAGACCAGCCGCCATTCGGGCGTGGTCTGCAGCACGCCGTCCCACTCGTAGTAGGAGGTGATGCGCTCCGTCTGCACACAGGCCGCCACCTTGGCGGTGACCAGGGCGCGCGCCAGGTCTTCCGCCTCTGCGGCATGGGCCACGGTAGTCGTCACCACGCACAGCGTGGCCCAGTGGCCATTGGCCTGCGGAGATGGGTCTTTGGAGGTCATGGCGGCAAGTCTAGGCCAGGGCCGCGCGGGCGCTGTCGCGGTTTACACCCGTGCGGGGGTAGGCTTTTCACCCGGGATACAGGCCCAGCTGCTGCGCACGCAGACGCGCCAGCCCCAGCAGCGCGCTGGTGAACGGCGTGGCGATGCCGCACATGGCGCCCATCTCGCGCACGGCGCCGACCAGCGCATCCAGCTCCACCGGCTTGCCGGCCTCCACATCCTGCAGCATCGAGGTTTTGAAACCGCCGAGCTTGAGCGTGACCTGATGCCGGTCCTGGGGCGTGTCGGCGATAGGCAGGCCTATGCGCGCGCCAATCTCCTTGGCTTCCAGCATCACGGCGGTGATGAAGTCGCGCACCAGCTCGTCGCCCAGAATCCGGTCCGTGGTCGCGCCGGTGATGGCACTCACGGGGTTCATGGTCATATTGCCCCAGAGCTTGTACCAGGCATCGCGCTGGATATTGTCCGAGACCTTGGCCTCCAGCCCGCCCGCGCGCAGCAGCTCGGCCAGCGCCAGCAGGCGCGGCGTCGCGGTGTCGCCGGGCAGGGCCGTGGGCTCGCCCAGGATGATGCTGTTGCCGAAGTGGCGGCGCACCAGGCCCGGGCCGTCCAGCGAGCAACTGGCATGCACTACGGAGCCCATGACCTGGGCCAGGGGTATGGCGCGCGCAATCTCGCCCTGCGGATCCACGGTCTTGAGCTGCAGGCCGCGCAGGCCGGGGGCCACGCCGCCGGCCAGAAACCACCAGGGCACGCCGTTCATGGCCGTGAGCACCAGGGTCTGCGGGCCTATCAGCGGGGCCAGGCTTTTGGCCACCTCGGGCATGGCCGGCGCTTTGACGGCGATCACCACCAGATCCTGCACGCCCAGGGCCGCGGGGTCCTGCTCGGCCCGCACGGCCACGGTTTCGCAGCTGTCGCCATGGACCAGCCTCAGGCCGTTCTGCCTCAGGGCCGCCAGGGTCTGGCCGCGCGCCACGGCGCTGAGTTCACAGCCGGCCTTGGCCAGTGCCACGCCCAGCCAGCCACCTATCGCGCCGGCGCCATAAATACATGCTTTTTTCAGCGTCATAACCAGTCCTGTTCACAAATCCAGATAGCTGCTGTCGATGCGGTTCACGCGCCGCACCAGATGCTCGAACACATCGCGCGGGCCGCCATGGTCGTCGTTGAAAGTCAGCGAGTCGGCGTTGCAGCGCGCGGCCGTGGCCTCGTCGATCAGGCGCGGCGCGCCCATGGAGAGCGTGGCCAGCTGGACCTCACAGGCGCGCTGCAGCGCCCACAGCACGGCCAGGGCCTGGGGCAGGCTGCGGCCCCAGCTCAGCAGGCCGTGGTTGCGCAGAATCACCGCCTGGCAGCGGCCTATGCTTTGCAGCAGGCGCGGACCCTCATCGGCATGGATGGTGATGCCCTCGAAGTCGTGATAGGCCACCATGCCATGCAGCTGCGCGCTATAGAAATTGCTTTGGTTCAGCCCGCTTTCAAGGCAGGCCACGCCCATGCCCGCCGTGGTATGCGTATGCATCACGCAATGCGCGCCCTCCAGCCCGTCGTGGATGGCCGCATGCACCACAAAGCCCGCGGGGTTCACGGGATGGGCCGATTGCCCGACCACCTCGCCGCGTACATTGATGCGCACCAGATTGCTGGCCGTGACCTCGCTGTAGTGCAGGCCGAAAGGGTTGATCAGGAACTGCTTTTCGCCGCCGCTCACGCTGTCGGGCAGGCGCACGGTGATGTGGTTGTAGATCAGCTCGTCCCAGCCCAGCATGGCGAAGATGCGGTAGCAGGCGGCCAGTTCGCGGCGCGCGGCCAGTTCATCGGGGTGCATATGAGGTCTCCATCATTTTCAGTAAAACAAGAGCATCCGGCGCTTGTTGCGCCTGGGTTCTTGGGCTATTCGGGCTGTGCAGATTCGGAGTCCGGGCCGCGCCGCCGCATCGCCTGGGCATCGATCACGGCGGCCGCCCGCACCAGCTTGCCCATGATCTGGTCCAGCGCCGTGCGCTCCTCGGCGCTCAGCGCATTGAGCAGCGCCGCCTGGAACGGTCTGGCCTGCTCCAGCACCTGGTTGAAGTTGGCCAGGCCCTGCTCGCTCAGGCTCAGCAGATGGCGTCGGCCATGCTGCGGGTCCACGCGGCGCAGCACCCATTGGCGGTCTATCAGCGGCTGCAGGCTGCGGCTGATCTGCGCCTTGTCCATCAGGCTGATGCGCGCCAGCGCTCCCGCATGGGTTTCGCCATGCTGGTGCAGCAGACCCATGAGCCGCCATTCCGTGAGGCCCACGGGCGTGACGGGCGCGATGTAATGCCGCGTCACCTGGGTCTGCAGCGCATTGGCCAGCGCCACGATCTTGAAGGTCAGAAATTCGTTCAGCGGCAGGGTCTGGCTGCAGACCTCCTGCTGGGCGGCGGATGGGGGTAGTGGCGCAATCCTGGTCATATGTGGCTGGGCAAATCCATGGGACCCCTGTCCGCTGCGATCCACCCGATATCGAGTCAGCGCATCTTTGCTTATTGTTGATACATCAACATCAGTATCAACCCGGAGCAAACTTGCGCCCATTACTCACAACCAAGGAATCGCCATGAGCTCCGACAACACCGCCGTCATCAATCTCACCGCGCAAGTCCACGCACTCGCCACGGCGCTGCGTATCGTGCTCGACGCCAGCCCCGATGCGGCCCGGATCCGCGAGCGACTCACCGCCTCCCTGGACCAGTCCATCCATGACGCTCTCGAAGAAGGGGTCTGGGACAACGCCGACGGCCTCAAGACCATCAAGGCCGCACTGCTGGGCTGATGGCCATGCAGATCGCGGCCTGGGCGATCTGCCCTATCGGCAAAGCCGTCGCCGCCAAGATCGCATAGGCCAGGGCTTTGCGCTTGAGCAGGCCGCCGTCATCATCCGGCCTGTCTGCAAGGTGACTTCGCATTTATGCAACCAGTTGCATTTCAAAGAGGTAGCGGATAGATTCATGCAACCAGTTGCATTAAATCCATCCCCATGACCCACTACCCGCATCTGAACGCCCCTCTGGATCTTGGCTTTACCACCTTGCGCAACCGCGTGCTCATGGGCTCCATGCATGTGGGGCTGGAAGAGCTGCCCAACGGCTTTGAACGCATGGCCGCTTTCTACGCCGAGCGCGCACGCGGCGAGGTCGGCCTGATCGTGACCGGCGGCATCGCTCCCAACAAGGTCGGCCGCCCCATGCCGGGCGGTGCCATGCTGGCCAGCGAGAAAGAGGCCGAGCAGCACCGCGCCATCACCCAGGCCGTGCACGCCGAGGGCGGCAAGATCGCCATGCAGATACTGCACTTTGGCCGTTATGCGTTTCACCCCCAGCTGGTGGCGCCCAGCGCGCTGCAGGCGCCGATCAACGCGTTTCGCCCGCATGCGCTCACGCACGAGGAGATCGAGCAGACCATCGAAGACTTTGTGCGCTGCGCGGCCCTGGCCCGCTTCGCCGGCTATGACGGCGTGGAGATCATGGGTTCGGAAGGCTATCTGATCAACGAATTCATTGCCGCACGCACCAATCACCGCGATGACATCTGGGGCGGCAGCTATGAAAACCGCAAGCGCTTTCCCGTCGAAATCGTGCGCCGCGTGCGCGAGCGCGTGGGCCCCGACTTCATCATCATCTACCGCCTGTCCATGCTGGACCTGGTCGAAGGCGGCTCCACCCTGGCCGAGGTCATAGAACTCGCGCAGGACATCGAAGCCGCGGGTGCCACGCTTCTCAACACCGGCATAGGCTGGCATGAGGCGCGCATCCCCACGATTGCGACCAAGGTGCCGCGCGCCGCCTATGCCTGGGTGACCAGGCAGCTGATGGGCCAGGTGCGCATTCCGCTGATCGCCTCCAACCGCATCAACACCCCCGAGGTGGCCGAGCAACTGCTGGCCGATGGCTTTTGCGACATGGTATCCATGGCCCGCCCGCTGCTGGCCGATGCCGGTTTTGTGCAGAAGGCACGCCAGGGCCGCGCCGACGAGATCAATACCTGCATAGGCTGCAACCAGGCCTGCCTGGACCACACTTTTGCGGGCAAGGTCACCAGCTGCCTGGTCAATCCCCGCGCCTGCCATGAGACCGAGCTGCCCATCAGCCCCGCGCAGCGGCGCAAGCGTGTTGCCGTGGTGGGTGCCGGCCCCGCGGGCCTGAGCTGTGCGATCACCGCCGCCCAGCGCGGGCATGAGGTGGTGCTGTTCGATGCGGCCGGCGAGATCGGCGGCCAGCTCAATATCGCCAAGAAAGTGCCGGGCAAGGAGGAATTCCACGAAATGCTGCGCTACTACCGGCGCCAGCTGGAGCTGCACGGCGTGGAGCAGCGGCTGGGCGCGCCGGTCGAGGCGCCGCAGCTGGTGAACGGCGGCTTTGACGAGATCGTGCTGGCCACCGGCATACGCGCGCGCCAGCCCGAGATCGAGGGCATACACCACCCCAAGGTGCTGAGCTACCTGGACGTGCTGCGCGACGGCAAACCCGTGGGCCGCAATGTGGCCATCATAGGCGCGGGCGGCATAGGCTTTGATGTGGGCGAGTTCCTCACCCACGAGGGTGAGAGCCCGGCTCTGGCGCCCGCCAAGTTCTTTGCGGAATGGGGCGTGGACAGCCGCTACAGCCAGGCCGGCGGCCTGACCCCCGCCCATGTAGAAGCGCCGGCGCGCCGCGTGCATCTGCTGCAGCGAAAAACCAGCAAGATAGGCGATCAGCTGGGCAAGACCACGGGCTGGATTCATCGCAGCTCGCTCAAGGCCCGCGGCGTGGCCATGAGTTCCGGCGTGTCCTATGAGCGCATCGACGACCAGGGCCTGCACATCGCCATCGAGGGCAAGCCGCAGCTGCTGCCCGTGGACCAGGTCGTGATCTGCGCGGGCCAGGAGCCCCGGCGCGAGCTCTACGACGCGCTGCTGGCCGCCGGCTGCAGCGTGCACCTGATAGGCGGCGCCGATGTGGCGGCCGAGCTGGATGCCAAGCGTGCCATCCTGCAAGGCACAACGCTGGCGGCCGCTCTCTGAAACCATCTCAAACAGGAGACATCGATGAGCGATCTACCCTCAAACCTGGTCCCCGCCGTGGCCCGCTCGCTGCAACTCTGGCACCAGATGGTGGCCGAGCGGGACCTGAGCCGGCTGCACACCATAGTCCACCCCGACGCCGTGTTCCGCTCGCCCATGGCCAATTCGCCCTATGCGCCGGCTCCGGCGCTTATCCTGGCACTCGGCACCGTCATCCAGGTCTTCGAAGACTTTGCCTACCACCGCCAGCTGGCAAGCGACGACGGCCTGAACCTGGTGCTGGAGTTCAGCGCGCGCGTGGGGGACAAACAGCTCAAGGGCATAGACCTGATCCGCTTCGACGCCCAGGGGCTGATCACGGAATTCGAGGTCATGGTGCGTCCCTTGAGCGGTCTGCAGGCTCTGGGGGCGGAAATGGGCGCCCGCCTGGCCGACAGACTGCCCGCCTACAAGCTCAAGAGCTGAGCCCGGCCGACGCGTCTGCGGGCTGCGCCAGCAGATCCAGCGCCTGTTGCAGGACTTCCATCCAGTAGGACTCATGGCGTATGCCCGCGGACAGCACAAAATGCTGCAGCGCTGCGGCGCGGTCCCGGTCCGGCCCCGGAAAATCGCGCCGCTCCAGCTCCTGGTAGTGAGCCAGCTTCTGCGCATGCAGCTGCAGACGGCGCTCGATATCGCTCCTGAGCTGCGTGGGGCCGACGATGGCTTCGGCACGCAGGCGCACCATCAGCTCGTCGCGCAGCCACTGCGGATCGCTCTGCTGCGCCACCCAGCGTTTGAGTTCATCGCGGCCGGCCGGCAATACGCGATAGGTGCGCTTGCGCCCCCTGGCCGCCTCTTCCCCGGGCAGGGCCTCGATCCAGTGCGCCTCCTCCAGCCGCGCCAGCTCCCGGTAGATCTGCTGATGGGTGGCATGCCAGAAATGCCCTATGGAGCGGTCAAAACGCTTGGCCAGTTCGGACCCCGAGCATGGGCGCTCCAGAAGCGCGGTCAGCAAAGCATGCGGCAAAGACATAGGCCAGTCGTTCAACAGTCAGCAATCCAGCCAAATATAAAGGCATCGCTTGAGATGCAGCCGGCCCGGGACGAGGAATTTGTGCATCCCGAAAATTTCCTGACTCGATTTTTGCGAGTCAATTTGGCGGCAAAAAACTTCCAAGAAACTCAGTCCAGGCCGTCCGAAGACCCGATATGGGCCTTGAGCGCCGCTATGAACTGGGTCTCGGCCGCCTGGCGGTCCGTGCCTCTT
>JAFAIY010000651.1 GCA_019236485.1 Comamonas sp.
GGGCCGGCCGCGTTCCGGGAGTTTTGTTGTTGCTCATGAAAAGATAGCGAATGGCACTTGCACTGCTGTGCATGAGGCTGTTTTCTGCGCTTTAGCTAGGTGCCGGCCGGCCTGAAGGCCTTGGGGCTCGGCCCGATCCTGCTGAGGCAGGATGAGGAGGCCTGCAGTGCGTGGCGGGCTTATGGCGGCAGAAGCGGGCCGTGGAGCATCGCAGATATGGACGAGGAAGGCTCCAGCAGCCTGTGCTCAAATCGGCGCGATCCAAAAAGGAGGGGGAGAACTTTGAACTATTTGATCAATCTCGATGCTTGGCTGTCGGCGCTGGTTTTCGCGGCTCTCATGATCGTCGGCTGGGGTCTGGGCCTGACGCTGCGGTTTGTCGATCAGGGTGGGTAAACCAAGTCCACGCGCATCGAGGACAGTGCGCTGGCGCTTTTTGGCCTGCTGCTCGCTTTCTGTTTTTCCGGCGCCGCAGGCCGGTATGAGGCGCGCAAGGAGCTGCTGCGCGACGATGTGATGGCGATTACGGAATTCTCCGATGTCGGCTCCATGCTGGCGCAGCCGGAGCGCAGCGAGTTGCATCAGGAAATTCAGCGCTATGTGCAGCAGCGCCTACGGTTTGGCCAGATGAGGCCGGATGCTCCCGAGATGCAGTAGCTGATGGCGGAAGGGGAGTCCTCCCAGGCCCGCATGCGCTCCCTCATCCAGCGCATCGTGGCGGAGCAGAAGACGCCGACCCTTCATACCCGTTGCTGAATGCATTCAACGGCCTCACGGGGGCGGATGCCAAGCGCCTGCATGGGGTCAGGGACCAGATCAACGGCAATATTCTTTTGATGCTGGTGCTGTTCGGGGTGTTCACGACCCTGACCATGGGGCGGCTGCAGGAGCCGGGCAGCCGATACGGCTTTCTGAGAATCAGCTTCTATATCGGACTGGTGGCGCTGGTCTATTTCGTGCTTGTGGATCTGGAGCAGCCCAGGCGGGGTCTGATCCTCGTGAACCAGGGGCCCATGTACGAGCTGAGCATGGCCCTGCAGTCGCAGATGCCGTAGCGGGCAGTATTGAAAGCAAAAACAGAAAACGCCCCGAAGGGCGTTTTCTGTTTTCGGGCCAGGGCCGATCAGCCGCGCAGGGTGATCGCCTGGGCAGCGGCCAGGGCCGTCATATTGACCACGCGGCGCACGGTGGCCGAGGGGGTCAGCACATGGGCCGAGGCGGAGCCGCCCATCAGGATGGGACCGATGGTCGTGCCGTGGCCGCCCGTGGTCTTGAGCACGTTGAACAGAATGTTCGCCGCGTCCAGGTTGGGGCAGATCAGCACATTGGCGGTGCCGCTCAGCGAGGATTCCAGCAGCGAATGGCTGCGGACCTCGGCGGACAGGGCCGCGTCGCCGTGCATTTCGCCATCGCACTCGATATGCGGGTTGGCGGCGGCAAACAGGTCGCGCGCGGCGCGCATCTTGCGGGCCGAGCCACGGGTGGAGGAGCCGTAGTTGCTGTGCGACAGGAAGGCCACCTTGGGCGGCAGACCGAAGCGGGCCACCTCGTCGGCGGCCATCTTGGCGATCTCGGCGAGTTCCTCGGCCGAGGGGTCTTCGTTGATATAGGTATCGGCGATGAACAGCGTGCCCGATTCCAGCATGACGGCGTTCACGGTGGCGAACTCCTTGGCGTCCTTCTTCAGGCCCAGCACGTCCTGCAGATGCGCCAGGTGGCCGTCGAACTTGCCGACCAGACCGCACAGCATGGCGTCGGCATCACCCAGATGCACCATCAGCGCGGCGATCAAGGTGTTGGAGCGGCGCACGGCAGCCTTGGCGGCTTCGGGCGTCACGCCGTTGCGGCCCATGAGGCGGTGGTAGGTTTCCCAGTACTGGCGGAAGCGCGGATCGTCTTCGGGATTGCAGATTTCCACGTCCTTGCCCAGCTGGATGCGCAGGCCGGCCTTGGCAATGCGGGCCTCGATCACGGCGGGGCGGCCGATCAGGATGGGCTTGGCCAGGCCGTCGTCCACGGCCACCTGCACGGCGCGCAGCACGCGATCGTCCTCGCCTTCGGCATAGGCCACGCGCTGCTGCTTGGCCTTGGCGGCGGCAAACACGGGGCGCATGAACATGCTGGTCTGGTAGACGAAGCGGGTCAGGCTCTCGCGATAAGCGGCGATGTCCTCGATGGGGCGGGTGGCGACGCCGGATTCGGCGGCAGCCTGGGCCACGGCCGGGGCGATGCGCAGGATCAGGCGCGTGTCGAAGGGCGTGGGGATCAGGTAGTCGGGGCCGAAGGTCAGCTCCTTGCCCTGGTAGGCGGCGGCGACCTCATCGCTGACGTCCTGCTTGGCCAGGGCAGCGATTTCGCGCACGCAGGCCAGCTTCATGGCTTCGGTGATCTTGGTGGCGCCGCAATCCAGCGCGCCACGGAAGATATAGGGGAAGCACAGGACGTTGTTGACCTGGTTGGGGTAGTCGGAGCGGCCGGTGGCCACGATGCAGTCCGGACGGATGGCCTTGGCCAGCTCGGGACGGATTTCGGGCTCGGGGTTGGCCAGGGCCAGGATGATGGGCTTGTCGGCCATGGTCTTGACCATGTCGGCGGTCAGCACGCCGGGAGCCGAGCAGCCCAGGAACACGTCGGCGCCGTTGACGGCGTCGGCCAGGGTGCGGGCCTCGGTCTTTTGCGCGTACTGGGCCTTGGAGGCATCCAGGCCACCGGGACGGCCTTCGTAGATCACGCCCTTGGAGTCGCACATGAAGACGTTTTCACGCTTCACGCCCAGGCCCACCATCACGTTCACGCAGGCAATGGCGGCAGCGCCGGCGCCGGAGACCGCGACCTTGACCTTGTCGATCTGCTTGCCCACCAGTTCCAGGCCGTTGAGCAGGGCGGCGCTGGAGATGATGGCCGTGCCGTGCTGGTCGTCATGGAACACCGGGATGTTCATGCGCTTGGAGAGTTCCTGCTCGATGTAGAAGCACTCGGGCGCCTTGATGTCTTCCAGGTTGATGCCGCCCAGCGTGGGCTCGAGCGAGGCAATGATGTCGATCAGCTTGTCCGGATCGCGTTCGGCCAGTTCGATGTCGAACACGTCCACGCCGGCGAACTTCTTGAACAGGCAGCCCTTGCCTTCCATCACGGGTTTGCCGGCCAGCGGGCCGATGTCGCCCAGGCCCAGCACGGCCGTGCCGTTGGTGATCACGCCCACCAGATTGCCGCGCGCGGTGTATTCGGCAGCGCAGGAGGGATCGGCCTGGATGTCCAGGCAGGGGTAGGCCACGCCGGGCGAGTAGGCCAGGGACAGGTCACGCTGATTGGACAGGGGCTTGGTGGGCGTGACGGAAATCTTGCCCTTCACGGGGCTGCGGTGGTATTCGCGGGCCGCTTCGCGCAGGGCTTGTTCGGCGGTGGACAGGTTTTGTGTCATACAAAAATATCAGCAAGTTGCTTCTCAGAGCTTACCGGATGGCCAGAAGATTTTGGGTCAGGTCTGTTTTGCCTGAACTGCACCGACAACAAGCCCCCTGGCGCATCGTGCTGCGGCAGGGGGCCCGGGCCAGCCGGTAAGCTGGCGATCATGGCATTGCGCTTAGTGTGCGTCGGCCTGGCGCGCCGCGTTGATGGCAGCGCTGTTGTCTTTGGCAGCTCCGTTGAAGAAAAGGTTCAGAACCACTGCGGTAATCGAAGCCAGCAGGATACCGGATTCAATAAGGGGATGAATCGAATGGGGCATCCATTGGCGGAAATTGGGCGCCACCAGCGGAATCATGCCGACGCCTATGGACACGGCCACGATCATGGCGTTGTGCTTGTTGTCGCGGAAGTCCACGTTGGACAGGATGCGGATGCCGGTGGAGGCCACCATGCCGAACATCACCAGACCCGCGCCGCCCAGCACCACGGTGGGCAGGGACTCGATCAGCGCGCCCATCTTGGGCAGCACGCCCAGGATGATGAGGATGGCGCCGCCAGCCACGCAGACCCAGCGGCTCATCACGCCCGTCACCGCGACCAGGCCCACGTTCTGCGAGAAGCTGGTGTAGGGGAAGGTGTTGAACAGCCCGCCGATGAGGGTGCCCAGGCCGTCGGTGCGCAGGCCGCGGGTCAGGGCCTGCCGGTCCACCGGCTTCTCGGTCATCTCGCCCAGGGCCAGGAACATGCCGGTCGATTCGATCATCACCACCAGCATCACCACGGTCATGGTGAAGATCAGCAGCGGGTCGAACACCGGGGTGGCGATCTCGAAAGGCAGCACCAGGTCGAACCAGGCGGCCTTGCCGACCTTGTCGAAATTCATCATGCCCAGGGCCACCGAGACCACGCCGCCGATGATGATGCCCAGGAGCACCGAGATGTTGGCGGCAAAGCCCTTG
>JAFAIY010000669.1 GCA_019236485.1 Comamonas sp.
GTGGCAACCCTGCCTACCATTGACCCATCGCTTCAGGAGATTGCATGACCCGTTTGATCCAGACCCTGCGCCAGAACCGGCTGACGCTGAGCAAGACCGCCAGCTATTACTGCATTCACATCGGCGTCGCCGCCTGCGTGGCCTACGCGGTCACGGGCAATCTATGGGCCTCGCTGACGCTGAGCCTGCTGGAGCCCACGGTTCAGGCCGTGGCCTTTTTCTTTCACGAAAAGGCCTGGGAACGCCGCCTGCAAAAGCGTGGAGCGGGCACAGAGGTTCTGGCCGCATGAGGAACCTCCCCATGGCCCTCCCAGGCTTCGCCCGCTGGCTGCTTGATTCGCTGGCAGCCCTCGGAGATTGCGGCGGCCACCTCGCATGAGCTGTTGAAATTCTGTGCACAAGTTTTATGAAAAGAATTTGATAACTCTGTGCGCGAGAATGGATGGCCGTGCAATTCCCCTGGCGGCTTCAAATCTCAGGCAGGACAAAAGAAAACCCGGTCTTAATCCGTGGATAACTGCTCCGCAGGCTGTCCAATATCCGTAAGCCGAAAGCCTCACCCATGGGTTTGCGGCTATTTCGCAAATCCCGCATGCGGCGAACAATGGACGGAACTTCACTGTTTCGCCAGGAGTTCCCATGCAGCTTGCCGACACACAGCCCCAGGCCTTTGCCATCCGCCAGGATGAGCCATGGTTGCAAGCACACTGGATGCCGTTTACCGGCAACCGCAACTTCAAGGCTAGGCCCCGCATCATCACCGCCGCGCAGGGTGCGTATTACACCGATGCCGATGGCCGCAGGATCTTCGACGGGCTCTCCGGCCTGTGGTGCACGGGCCTGGGCCATGGCCGGCGCGAGATTGCCGAGGCCATAGGCAAGGCGGCACTGCGGCTGGACTATGCACCGGCCTTCCAGTTCGGCCACCCGGCCTCGTTCGAGCTGGCCAATCGCATCGTCGGGCTGATGCCTGAGGGGCTTTCGCATGTGTTCTTCACGGGCTCGGGCTCGGAAGCCGCCGATACCTCGCTCAAGATGGCCCGCGCCTACTGGCGCGCCAAGGGCCAGGGCACGAAGACGCGACTGATAGGCCGCGAGAAGGGCTATCACGGCGTGAACTTCGGCGGCATCTCGGTCGGCGGCATGGGCGGCAACCGCAAGGCCTTCGGCCAGGGGGTTGAGGCCGATCACCTGCCCCATACCCAGCCGCCCATGGGTTCGTTTTGCAAAGGCATGCCCCCCACGGATGGCAAGGCATTGGCGCAGCGCCTGCTGGACCTGATCGCGCTGCACGACGCCAGCAATATCGCCGCCGTGATCGTCGAGCCCATGTCGGGCTCGGGCGGGGTGGTGATTCCGCCGGCCGGCTATCTGCAGCGCCTGCGCGAGATCTGCACCCAGCACGGCATCCTGCTGATCTTCGACGAGGTCATCACGGGCTTTGGCCGCCTGGGCACGATGACGGCCGCCGAGGCCTTTGGCGTGACGCCCGACATCCTGAACATTGCCAAGCAGGTCACCAACGGCGCGCATTCTCTTTGCGCTGGTGCGGCGACAACCGAGATCTACAACAGCTTCATGGCCGCCGGGGGGCCCGAATACATGCTGGAGTTTGCCCACGGCTATACCTATTCGGCCCACCCCGTGGCCTGCGCCGCCGGCATTGCGGCGCTGGAGTTGCTGGAGCGGGAAGACGGCCCGGGCCGCGTCAAGGCCATGGCGGCATTCTTCGAGCAGGCCGTGCACAGCCTCAAGGGCCACAAGCATGTGCTCGACATCCGCAACATCGGCCTGGCCGCGGGGCTGAGCATAGACCCGCTTCCCGGCGAGCCCGCCAAGCGCCCTTACGAGATCGCCATGAAGTGCCGGGATGCCGGCTTTTATGTGCGCTACGGCGGCGACACGATTCAGCTGGCACCGCCGTTCATCAGCGAAAAAGCCGAGATCGAGCGCCTGATCAATGCGCTGGGCGATGCGCTGCAGGCCACGGCCTGAACTGCCGGATCAATAGCTGCAA
>JAFAIY010000088.1 GCA_019236485.1 Comamonas sp.
GGCCTGCTGACCCACCTGGCCGTCGAAGGCCGCCACCGAGGCCGTGTAGAGGATCACGCCGCGCGCGCCGTCGTCCAGCGCCTCCAGCCTGGCGCAGCGCGCCGCAAACAGCCGCGTCATGTTGTAGCTGCCGATCAGATTCACGCGAATCACGCGCTCGAAGTCGTCCAGCGGCGCGGGCTCGCCATCGCGGTTGATCACGCGCCTGGCCGTGCCTATGCCGGCCACATTCATGAGAATGCGCGCATCCGCGCCCCAGTGCGCGCGGATGGCATCCAACGCTGCCGTCACGCTGGCGGCGTCGCAGATATCGCACTCCAGCGCCAGACCGCCGATGTCGGCCGCCACGGCCCTGGCCTTGTCAAGCTGACGATCCAGCACCGCCACCCTGGCGCCCGCGGCCGCCAGCGCGCGGGCCGTGGCTTCGCCCAGGCCCGAGGCGCCGCCGGTCACGATGGCGATCCGATCTTGAACTTGCATTTCGCTATCCTTTTAAAAACTGCTTGCGCTTGTTGATACTGGGCTCAAACCTGATCTGGCTTAAAGATTCGGTTTCAGGATCAGAGCCAGTGTTTCGTCATACAAGCCAGTCACCACATCGGCGCGATGCTGGAGCACCGCGCGCTGGTTGATGGAGCCCTTGTCCGTGACCTCGCCCAGGTCCAGCGATGGAGCCCTTGTCGCGGCCACGGCGCGCGCGATGCGCGTGGCGCTGCCGGTCGCCGTCTGCGCCAGCGCGTCGAGCACTGTCTGCAAATGCTGCTGCACGGGCGCGCTGTGCATGATCTGCTCCAGCGTGGCATTGCCCCTCAGGCCGCTGAGCGCGGCGCAGGCCGGGCTGCCGAAGATGATGGCGCCCACTTCCTTGCGGTCCAGACCCGTCAGCACCACATCCTGGATATAGGGCGCGCCCGCATGGATGATCTTCGCGCGCAGCGGCCCCACATTGACGAAAGTGCCCGTGGCCAGCTTGAAGTCCTCGGCGATGCGGCCGTCGAAGCGCAGGCCCTGGTTGCGGTCCTGCGGATCGCGCCACTGCACGGCGTCGCCGGTGCGGAAAAAGCCCTGCTCATCGAAGGCCTGGGCCGTGGCCTCGGGCGCACGCCAGTAGCCGGGCGTGACATTGGGGCCGCGGTAGCGCACCTCGAGCTTGCCCTCGACGGGCGCCAGCTTGAGCTCCAGCCCCGGCACGGGCACACCCAGATCGCCGGAGCGCACATCGGGCCGGTTGATGAACAGCGCCGAGGGCGAGGATTCGGTCATGCCCAGGCCCGTGCCCATCACGATGCGCTCGCCGCATTCGGCTTCCTGCGTGCGGTGCAGGCTGTCCCAGACGGGCTGGGCCAGGGAGGCTCCCGCATAGAAGAACACCTTGACCCGCTTGAGCAGGCTGGCGCGCAGCTGGGCATCGCTTTCCATGGCGCGCGCAATGTATTCAAAGCCCGTGGGCACGTTGAAGTACACGGTGGGCGAGATCTCGCGCAGATTGCGCAGGGTCTCGGCAATCCCCGCGGCCGTGGGCTTGCCCTCGTCGATATACACCGTGCCGCCGTGGTAGAGGGCCAGGCCCAGGTTCTTGTTGCCGCCGAAAGTGTGGTTCCAGGGCAGCCAGTCCACCAGCACGGGCGGACCCTTGGCCATATCGGGCATGGTCTGCGCGATCTGCTGCTGGTTTGCGCACCACATGCGGTGGGTGTTGATCACGGCCTTGGGCAGCTTGGTCGAGCCCGAGGTGAACAGGAACTTGGTGATGGTGTCCGGCCCCGTGGCCTGCATGGCCGCGTCCACAGCAGGCCCGGGCGGCGTGGCCAGCAAATCGGCAAACGGAGTATGCGGCACAGCTTCCGGCCCGCTCTTGCAATAGACCACTTCGCAGCCCGCCGGCAGCACGGCCTGCACCGCCTTGTCGTAGCGCGCCGCATCGCTCGCAAAGATCAGGCCGGGCGTGAGCGTCTCCACCACATGGCGCAGCTTGGCGTAATCGGTGCTGACCAGCGAATAAGCCGTGGAGACCGAGCAGTACGGCACGCCCGCATACAGACAGCCCATGGCCAGCAGCGCATGGTCCAGATCGTTCTCGCTGAGGATGACGACGGGCCGCTCGGCACAAAGCCCGCGCTCCACCAGACCCTGGCCTATGCTGCGTGCGGCCGCCAGGGCCTGCGCATAGCTGATGTGGCGCCAGTCGCCCGTGCCGCCATCGGCCAGGCGTTCGCGCTGGGCGATGAAGCTGTGATCGGGCGTGGCCTGCGCCCAGTGCAACAGCCTGTCCGTCATGCGCTGCGCATGGGGCGCGAGCTCCCGCTCGGAACACACATAGAAGCTGCCATCGGCCGCTTCGCGCACCCGGATGCTGCGCACGCCAAACTCCAGCTCCCGGTAGCGGGGAGCTGTTTGGGCCGGCAGCGCTGTGCTTGTCTCCTGCATTGTCTTTGTCTCCACAGCTTGTTTGTCGCCAGGCTTCAGTCTTTGCTGACCTTGGCGGCCCGCCCTTCGAGGAACGCCTGCAGCCGATGCTTGGCCTCGGGCGCGCTCTGGGCGATGGCGGCCATCAGCGCCTCGGTCATCAGCCCCTGGTCCGCAGGCTGCTCCGCGATGCGCGGCAGAGCATGCATCAGCGCGTAATTGGTCATGGGTGCGTTCTCGGCAATGCGCAGGGCCAGCTCCACGGCTTTTTCCAGCGCCTGGCCTTCGGGCACCAGATATTGCGACAGGCCTATGCGCTCGCCCTCCTCGGCCTTATACACGCGGCCCGTGAACATCATGTCGGCCATGCGCGCGGCGCCTATCAGGCGCGGAATGCGCACCGAACCGCCACCGCCCACGAAGATGCCGCGCGAGCCTTCGGGCAAGGCATAGAAAGTGCTGGCATCGGCCACGCGGATATGGCAGGCGCTGGCCAGTTCCAGCCCGCCGCCGACCACGGCGCCATGCAGCGCCGCCACCACGGGCACGGCGCCAAACTGAACCTGGCGCAGCGCCTCATGCCACATGCGCGAGTGATGCACGCCCTGGGCCGCATCGCGTTCCGTCAGCTCGCTGAGGTCCAGGCCCGCGCAGAAATGCGGGCCGTCGCCATCCACCACGGCCGCGCGCACGCTGGCCGGCAGATTCAGAAACACATCGCGCAGGCCCAGCACCAGTCCATCGGACAAGGCATTGCGCTTGGCCGCGCGCATCAGGCGGATCACGGCCACCTGCTGGGCTTCGCCTCTGAACTCGACTGCAATTTCTTTATGAGTCATAACCATTCCTTTGCGTCATTATTGTTATTTCAAATAATCAATTGCAAGCGATCTGGCGCGCTTCGGCCTCAGTGCTTTCCCGAGTCGGGGCACGGCAGCGCGGAGTCTGGCCCCATGCGACATCCATGGCCGCCGCGACTTCGCATAATGTGAACTCATGACCTCATCCCGCCAGAACCGTCCCAGCCAGCTGCTACAGCCCCAGCGCCAGCCTGTTGCCACCCGCGATGCCTCCACCATCCTGCTGCTGCGCGACTGCGCCGACGGCTATGAGGTGCTGATGACCCGCCGCGCCGCCCAGGGCAACTTTGCCAATGCCTATGTGTTTCCGGGCGGCGGCCTCGAGGCCCAGGACGCCGATCCGGCCAACCATGCTCTGGCCCGGGTGCGCCAGGGCATGGTCGATGCGGGCGGGGAACTGCGCATCACCCAGGCCCTGGCCGGAATCCGCGAGACTTTCGAGGAACTCGGCGTTTTGCTGGCCTACGACAAGACCGGCCGGCCCGTGTCGCCCGCACAGGTACAGACCCTGGACCGCAAGGCCTCGCTGTACGAGCAGTGCCGCGCGCTCGGCTGGACCCTGGCCGTGGACCAGCTCTGGTACCTGGCCCACTGGACGGCGGCCCGCGATCTACCCAAGCGCTTCAACGTGCCGTTCTTCGTGGCCCGCATGCCCGAGGGCCAGACCGCCGTGGCCGACGAGACCGAGCAGTTCGAGCCCACCTGGATAGGGCCGCAGGCCGCCTTGCAGCGCTTTGCGGAGAAAAGCCTGTTCATCGTCTTTCCCACCGAGCGCACGCTGCAGCGCATGGCGGTTTTTGCCGACACCCAGGCCGTGCTCGATGCGCTCCAGAGCGAGAACCTGCTGTGGCACAGCTGCCCGCGCACCGGTTACCTCCAGGGCCAGGACACGCGGCATATGGAAACCGATATGGCCTATGGCGAGCTGGAATTCGTCCACCCCGACGGCCAGGCGGGCCACCACCTGGACTGGCAGTTCGAGCAGGCCGTGCCCCTGCGCAAGAATCTGCTGCGCCTGACCGCACCCAACCCCGGCATGATGACCGGCCCCGGCACCAACAGCTATCTGGTCGGCGATGCGAGCAGCGGCTATATCGCCATCGACCCCGGCCCCAACGAGCCCGCTCACCTGCAGCGCCTGCATGATGCGGCGGGCGGCGACATACGCTACATCGTCTGCACCCATTCCCACCCCGACCACTCGCCGGGCGCGGCACCGCTGCAGGCCATGGTAGAGCTTTCGGGCCATGCCAGGCCGCCCATCATGGGCCTGCCCTCGGCGCCCACGGCGCGCTCCAACAGCCGCTTCAAACCCGAAGTCACGCTGCGCGACGGCGAGCGCATCACGCTGCAGGGACAGGGCGAGGCCGGCGAGATCACGCATACGCTGCAAGCCATCTTCACGCCCGGCCATGCGGCCAACCACCTGTGCTTTCTGCTCGAGGAAGACGCGCTGCTGTTCAGCGGCGACCATATCCTCAACGGCAGCACCACCGTGGTCAGCCCCCCCGACGGCAATATGATCGACTACCTGGATTCGCTGGACAAGCTCGATGCGATCTGCGGCGAACATGGCGTGAACCACATCCTCCCGGCCCACGGCTATGTGCTGGGCAGCGCGCGCCAGCAGATCGCCAAGCTCAAGGCACACAGGCTGGCGCGCGAAGCCAAGGTGCATGCGGCCATGCGCGCCAAGCCCGACGGCAGCATCCAGGACTGGGTGGCCCTGGCCTATGCCGACACGCCCCAGGCCCTGTGGCCCGTGGCCGAGCGCTCGCTGCTGGCCCATGTCGAGCGCATCCAGACCCTGTGCCTGGGCCGCTAGGCCGGTCAACACCTGTGAACAACTAGGACATGGCCGCCGCATTAAGCTCGCGCCATGTCTGAATCCCAGCCTGAAACACAAAGCATCCGCCTGTCCAAGCGACTCGCGGAGCAGGAACAATGCTCGCGCCGCGAGGCCGAGCTGCATATCGAAGCGGGCAACGTCCAGGTCGACGGCAAGGTCGTGCAAGTGCCCGAGACCCGCGTCAGCCCTGCCCAGGTCGTGACCCTGCGCCAGGGTGCCAAGCCCGAGGCCATTCCGCCCGTCACCATCCTCATGAACAAGCCCGCGGGCATGACCCAGGGCCCGGCCTATGGCCGTGTGCGCAGCGCGCATTCGCTGCTGGGCGAAGCCACCAAGGCCGAGCTGGACACCCCCATGCCGCAGCTGGTGCTGAACCAGCACTTCAAGCATCTGGAGTCCTATCTGACGATTCCGCTGCCCGCCAGCGGCCTCATCGTCTACACCCAGGACAAGCGCGTGGCGCGCAAGCTGGCCGAGGAAGGCATGTGGCTGGAGCAGGAAATCATCGTCGGCGTGGAAGGCAAGATCCACGAAGACGGGCTGGAGCTGCTGCAGGACGGCCTGCCGATTCCCGGCGGCAACGGCCAGCGCCGCATGCCGCCCTGCCATGTGAGCTGGCAGAACGAGGGCCACCTGCGCTTTGCGCTCAAGGGCATTGCGCCCGAAGAGATCGAGCGTATGTGCGCGGCCATAGGCCTGACGGTGACCAGCATGCGCCGCCTGCGCATAGGCCGCGTCTCCCTGGCCAAGGTGCCCGAAGGCCAGTGGCGCTACCTCATGCCCTGGGAACGCTTCTAAGCCGTATCAACTCATAAAAAAAGAGCTGCCAGCGCTTGATACATAAGCGCTGGCAGCTCTTTTTCATGGAATAAGTGTGAAGTGCACCGATAAGCCGGATTCTGTGCACAGCGGTTGCCCGCTGCGTGACCGCCATTAATCTTGGCCGCCAGTCGCCTGGCGGCTCGGTGCTACCTACCCGCACACTCCGGGGGCCCCGTCAACGTGTGCCTACTTGGTATTGCTGCGCGTAGAGATTGCCCGTTTCACCCTGGTTGGTCTGCCTTGCGGCACTCCTGCCAGACTCGTCTCTGTTGCTCTGATCCTCACCTCACGGTGGACAGCTGTTAGCTGCTACGCCGCCCTATGCAGTCCGGACGTTCCTCCGGTACGGCCTTTCGGCACTTGTACCAGCGGCGGTCTGGCGCACTTCACGGCGCGCATTATCCCGCGTTCACAAAGAACTTGCACAGAACTCGCGTCTGAACTGCTCGGGAGCCAGACCCGACTCGCGCTGGAACATGGCGATGAAGGCCGAGGGCGTGCTGTAGCCCAGGTCGTAGGCGATGCGCTGCACCGTGTGGCCGGCCTCGAGCGCGTCAATCGCCTGCAGGTAGCGCATGCGCTGGCGCCACTCGCCCAGGCTCATGCCCAGCTCGGCCTGGCAGTGGCGCGCCAGCGTGCGCTCGGTCATGTGCACGGTCGCGGCCCATTCGGCCAGGCTGCGGTGGTCATCGGGCCGGGACTGCATGGCATCCAGCACCTGCACCAGTGCCGGATGTTGGGCCATGGGCAGAAAGCTCAGCTCCAGCGGCGTGGCGCACAGCTGGTCGTGCACCACCTGGGCCAGCCTCAGGTCCGGCTCCGTCGTGGGGACCTGCACGCCGCGCGCGCCGAAGTCCAGCAGTATGGCCTTGATGATGGGGCCTATCTGCATGCAGCCCGGGGTCTGCGGCAGGTCCCGGCACAGCTGCGGCGCCAGATACACCGAGCGGTACTGCACCGCATGCTGCAGATAGCAGCTGTGCACCACGCCCGGCGGAATCCACACCCCATGCTGGGGCGGGCACAGAATGCGGCCCGCGGGCAGCTCCATGCTCAAGCTGCCGTGCGAGGCGTAGTTCAGATGCCCCCAGCGATGGCTGTGCGGCGGCGCCTCGCTATGGGCGCCGAATTCGTCGTAGCGGAAGTAGTACAGGCCCTGCACCTGCTCGGTGTCGAGAACCGCCACCGGCTGGCGTTTCGCGGTCTGGTCGATCTTGGACATGGTATTCGTCTGGCTTGCGCTATGAAATGTCTGAAATCAGGAATGCACTGCAAAACCGTCAAGCGCATGATAAGCCCCAACAAGGAGTTCCATCATGGGTGCATATCTATTGCCTCTGGGCGCGGTGCTGATCTGGTCGGTCAACACCGTGGTCAGCAAGCTGGCCGCCGGCAGCATAGGCGCGGCGGAGATCGGCTTTTTCCGCTGGGTCGTCGCCGCCGTCCTGTTCACGCCTTTTCTGCTGCCCTCGATCTGGCGCCAGCGCGCCGCCATCAGGCCGCTGCTGCCCCGCATCCTCGTGCTTGGCATGCTGGGCATGGTGGTCTACCAGAGCCTGGCCTACTACGCAGCCCACTACACCACGGCCACGCATATGGGCATCATCGGCTCGCTCACGCCCATGCTGGTGCTGGCTCTGGCCATGTTCCTGCTGGGCCAGCCGCTGACGCGCGGCGGAGTCTGGGGCTCGCTGCTGGCGATCGCGGGCGTGGCTCTGGTCGTGTCCTCGGGCCGGCCCTCGCACCTGCTGTCCGAAGGGCCGAACCTCGGCGACGCGATGATGTTCATCGCCATGCTGGCCTATGCGGTCTACAACATCCTGCTCAAGCGCTGGCCCATGCCGCAACTGGCCACGGTGCAGCTGCTGTATCTGCAGGTGCTGGTGGCCGTGGTGGTGCAGCTGCCGCTGTATCTGCTGTCGCCCAAGACGGGGCTGAACGCCGGCAATCTGCCGCTGGTGGCCTATGCGGGCATCATGGCCTCGATCGCCGCGCCGCTGCTGTGGATGAAGTCCGTGCAAAAACTGGGGCCGGGCCGCTCCAGCATGTTCTTCAATCTGATTCCCATCTTCACGGCCATGGTCGCGTTTGCCGCGCTCGATGAACCCCTGGCGCTGTACCACGCCGTGGGTGGCGCCATGACGGTCACGGGCCTGCTGCTGGCCGAGCTGTGGAAAGCGCCGCTGCGCCGGCCCGCGCGGCCTAGCTCAGCAAATGCACAATGGTGTAACTCATCAGCGACAGCAGCCCGACCACGGCCACCAGCATGACCCATGGCCCCCAGCGCTGTTCGCGCCAGGAAAAGCCGGCCAGCAGAACCACACAGCAAGTACCCAGCAACATCAGAGTGGTGTTGAAACTCAGCAAGTCAGCCTCCTGAAATACAGCTTCAGAGCATTGTTGCATTCCTTGCCGCCGCCGGCTGCGGCAACTGCCAAGGTCTTGACCTGAGGCAGGAATATTCATATTCCTGCCAGGCAGAACAACTGCGCCACAATGCAGTTCTTGGGCTTTGCTCCTTTATCCACTCCTGGAGGCTTCATGAAGTTCGACAACGTTCTGCAGACCATCGGCGATACGCCCACCATCCACATCAACCGCCTGTTCGGCGCCAACGCCGATGTGTGGATCAAGTCCGAGCGCAGCAATCCCGGCGGCTCCATCAAGGACCGGATTGCGCTGTCCATGATAGAAGACGCCGAGAAGTCCGGCACCCTCAAGCCCGGCGGCACCATCATCGAACCCACGAGCGGCAATACCGGCGTGGGCCTGGCCCTGGTCGCGGCCGTCAAGGGCTACAAGCTGATCCTGGTAATGCCCGACAGCATGAGCATCGAGCGCCGCCGCCTGATGCTGGCCTATGGCGCCACTTTCGATCTGACGCCCAAGGAAAAAGGCATGAAGGGCGCGATCGCCCGGGCCCAGGAACTGGCCGCACAGATACCCGGCGCCTGGATTCCCCAGCAGTTCGAAAACCCCGCCAATGTGGCCGTGCACGAAACCACCACGGCCCAGGAAATCCTCAGGGACTTCCCCGAAGGCGTGGATGTGTTCATCACCGGCGTGGGCACGGGCGGCCACCTCTCGGGCGTGGCCAAGGTGCTCAAGGCCAAGTTCCCCAGGCTCAAGGTCTATGCCGTAGAGCCCAGCGCCTCGCCCGTGATCTCGGGCGGCCAGCCGGCCCCCCACCCGATTCAGGGCATAGGCGCGGGCTTCATCCCCAAGAACCTGGACACCAGCCTGCTCGACGGCGTGATCCAGGTCGACGCCGAGCCCGCGCGTGAATACGCGCGCCGCATGGCCACCGAAGAAGGCCTGCTGGTCGGCATCTCCTCGGGCGCCACCCTGGCCGCCATCGCCCAGAAGCTGCCCGAGTTGCCCGCCGGCACCAGGGTGCTGGGCTTTGCCTACGACACGGGTGAGCGCTATCTGTCGGTGGAAGGCTTTCTGCCCAGCGCCTGAGCCTGGCTCACGCCACACCAAGGCCTGCCCATGCAGGCCTTTTTTATGACGAATGGACCCATGTCTTAAGCGGTCATCGCTGGCGGCCGGGGCCGGGTACGGGGACTCGCCTAATATCGCTGTTCAAGGAGAATTGACAGTGTTTGGCTTCTTCGAAAAACAGGTTCCCCCCTACCCCGCACCCGAACCCAGGGTGCCTCCCAAAGGATTTTTCGCCTTTCTCTGGGCCTGCACCCAGGGCATGCGCGGCTGGATCGGGCTGATGACCCTGACCTCGGCCCTGCTGTCGGTCTACGAGGCCCTGCTGTTCGCCATCATGGGGCGCGTGGTGGACTGGCTTGGCACGGTCTCGCCGGCCAACTTCTGGGCCGAGCAGCACAACACCATCCTCGGCATCGTGGCCATCCTGCTGGGCAGCGTGCTGCTGCTGGCCCTGCACACCCAGGTCATGCACCAGGTGCTGGCCATCAACTTTCCCATGCGGCTGCGCTGGATCTTCCACAAGCTGATGCTGGGCCAGAGCATGTCCTTCTATGCGGACGAGTTCGCGGGCCGCATCACCACCAAGATCATGCAGACCGCGCTGTCGGTGCGCGAAGTGATCTTCATGGTCGTCGACGTGCTCGTCGGCGTGAGCGTCTACATGATAGGCATTCTGATTCTGGCGGCCAGCTTCGAATGGCGGCTGATGATTCCGTTTGCGCTGTGGTTTGCCGCCTATGCCGCTGCCTGCTTTTTCTTCGTGCCACGCCTGGGCAAGATAGGCAAGGAACAGGCCGATGCGCGCTCCATGATGACGGGCCGCGTGACCGATGCCTATACCAATATCGCCACCGTCAAGCTGTTCGCTCACACGCGCCGCGAGGCCGAGTACGCGCGCAATGCCATGGAGGCCTTCAAGGCTACGGGCTATGCGCAGATGCGCCTGGTCAGCCTGTTCGAGATCACCAACCATCTGATGATCGCGCTGCTGCTGCTGGGCAGCGGCGGCACGGCCCTCTATCTGTGGACCCAGGGTCAGGCTTCGGCCGGCGTGGTGGCGGCCGTGCTGGCCATGGCGCTGCGCCTGATGGGCTATTCGCACTGGGTGATGTGGCAGATGACGGGCCTGTTCGAGAACGTGGGCACAATCCAGGACGGCATCACCACGCTGACCAAGCCGCGCCTGATCGTGGACGCGCCGCTGGCCAAGCCGCTGCAGGTGACTCAGGGCGCGATCGCCTTCGAGGACGTGAGCTTCGGCTACAAGGCCGACGGCAAGAAGGTCATGGACCATCTGAATCTGCATATCCGCCCCGGCGAGCGCATAGGCCTGATCGGCCGCTCGGGCGCGGGCAAGTCCACGCTGGTCAATCTGCTGCTGCGCTTTCACGACGTGCAGGGCGGGCGTATCACCATCGACGGCCAGGACATACGCAACGTCACCCAGGACAGCCTGCGCAGCGCCATCGGCATGGTGACGCAGGACACCTCGCTGCTGCACCGCTCCATGCGCGACAACATCCTCTACGGCCGTCCCGATGCCAACGAGAAAGAGATGCGCGCCGCGGCCCATGAGGCCGAGGCTTCCGACTTCATCGAGACCCTGAGCGACCTCAAGGGCCGCACCGGCTACGACGCCCAGGTCGGCGAGCGCGGCGTCAAGCTCTCGGGCGGCCAGCGCCAGCGCGTGGCCATAGCGCGCGTGATGCTCAAGGACGCACCTATCCTGCTTCTCGATGAGGCCACCAGCGCGCTGGACAGCGAGGTCGAAGCCGCGATCCAGGAAAGCCTGGACAGCCTGATGCAGGGCAAGACCGTGATCGCGATCGCCCACCGTCTGTCCACCATCGCTGCCATGGACAGGCTCATCGTCATGGACCAGGGTCATATCGTGGAAACCGGCACCCATTCGCAGCTGCTGGCCAGGGGCGGCATCTACGCCAAGCTCTGGGCCCACCAGAGCGGCGGCTTTCTCGCCGAAGTCGTCGGCGAATAGAGCAAATCGACATCAAGCCCTTATTCCTCAAGCGCCAGCAGCTATGACTATTGAACTACAGACGCACGCCCGACAGCAGGCCATGGCCTCCATAGAGCGCTATTTCCGCGAGAACATGGACGAGCCCATAGGCAATATGCAGTCGGGCGCGCTGCTCAATTTCTTTCTCGCCGAGATCGGCCCCAGCATCTACAACCAGGCCGTCAGCGATGTACAGGAGAACCTGCAGGCCAGACTGCAGGAGCTGGACTACGAGGTGGGCAAGGAGGAGTTCGGCTACTGGACGGCCAAGCGCGCCGGCAAGCGCTGAGATGACACCCGCTCAGCGCCTGCAAGCAGCTCTGCAGTCGAGCTCCCCTGCCCAGGCTGTGGCGGCACTGGCCCGCACGCTCAGAGATGAAGGCCTGAGTCAGGTCGCACTCTACCGCCTGTATCTGGCCGAACATGCGCGCCGCGACCTCGACCCGATTTGCCTGGACGCGCTGGCCGATGCCATGGACCTGATCTGGGGCGGCGGCTGGGCCAAGGACAATGCCTTGTTTGCGCAGGAACTGACGCCAGAGCGGCTGGACGCGGAATAAGACTGCGCATCCGCTGCGCCAGCCCGCCTTGCTCGCATACCATCGCCACATGCGCATTCTCCACACCTCCGACTGGCATCTGGGCCAGCATTTCATGGGCCAGAGCCGCCAGGCCGAACACCGAGCGCTGATAGCCTGGCTGCTGGAACAGGTGCAGACCCATGCGGTCGATGCGGTGCTGGTGGCCGGCGATATCTTCGACACCGGCGCGCCCCCCAGCTATGCGCGCGAGCTGTACAACCAGCTGATCGCCAGGCTGCACCAGGCCGGCGTGGCGCTGCTGATCCTGGGCGGCAACCATGACTCGGTCAGCGTGCTCGACGAAAGCCGCGATCTGCTGCGCCATCTGGGCACCCAGGTGATCGCCGCCACCGGCGCGCCCTCGGAGCATGTCGTCACCCTGCCGCTGCGCGGCGGCGAGCCCGGCTGCCTGGTCTGCGCCCTGCCCTTCATACGCGCCCGCGATGTGCAGCAAAGCCAGGCCGGCCAAAGCGCGCAGGACAAGCAGCTGGCGCTGCAAAACGCCATCCAGTCCACCTACCAGCAGGTGTATGCGGCCGCACTCGAGCAGCAGGCGCAGCTGCAGCGGTCGCTGGGTCGCAGACTGCCCATCATCGCCACCGGGCATCTGACCACCGTGGGCGCCAGCAGCAGCGAATCGGTGCGCGAGATCTATGTGGGCTCGCTGGAAGCCTTTCCCACCAATGCCTTCCCGCCGGCCGACTATATTGCGCTGGGCCATATCCACCAGCCGCAGAAAGTGGGCGGGCTCGAACATATACGCTACAGCGGCTCGCCCATTGCCCTGGGCTTTGACGAGGCGCGCCAGGCCAAGCAGATGCTGCTGGTCGAGGTGAACGAGCAGGGGCTGCAGGCCGTCACGCCGCTGGCCGTGCCCGTGTTCCAGACGCTGGTGTCGCTGCGCTGCACGCTGGCCGATTTGCCGGAGGCTCTCGGCAAAGCAGCGGCCGGCGCAGACCCCAAGCGCACCGCATGGCTGGATGTCACGATTGAAGAAGACGACTATCTGGCCGATCTGCCGGCCCGCGTCCAGGCCCTGGCCCAGGACCTGCCGGTGCAGCTGCTGCGCATCAGGCGCCAGCGCGGCAACGCCGCGCCGCAGCTGCAAAGCCAGGCCATGGAATCGCTGGACGAGCTGACGCCGCTCGAGGTGTTCGCGCGCCGCCTGGCGCAGGAAACCCTGGAGCCGCCTCTGCAGCAGGCCCTGACCGAACGCTACCGCCATGTGGTCGAGACGCTGGACAGCGCCGACGGAGAGGCCGCATGAAGATCCTCAAACTGCGCCTCAAGAATCTGAACTCGCTCAAGGGCGAATGGTCCATAGACTTCGGCGCCGCGCCCTTTGCCGACAACAGCCTGTTCGCCATCACCGGCCCCACGGGCGCGGGCAAGTCCACCCTGCTCGATGCGATCTGCCTGGCCCTGTATCACCAGACGCCGCGCCTGGCCGGCATCAGCGCGGGCAGCAACGACTTGATGACGCGCCACACGGCCGACTGTCTGGCCGAGGTCGAATTCGAGGTCAAGGGCAGCCGCTACCGCGCCTTCTGGAGCCAGCGCCGCGCGCGCGACAAGACCGACGGCGCGCTGCAAGCGCCCAAGGTCGAACTCGCGCGCGTGGCCGACGGCCAGATCCTCAGCAGCCACAGCGGCGACAAGCTCAAGCAGATCGCGCAGATCACGGGGCTGGACTTTGCGCGCTTTACCCGCTCCATGCTGCTGGCCCAGGGCGGCTTTGCGGCGTTTCTGCAGGCCAGCGCCAACGAACGCGCCGAGCTGCTCGAAGAGCTGACCGGCACCGACATCTACGGCCAGATCTCGCAAGCCGTGTTCGAGCGGGCCCGCGATGCCCGCCAGGCGCTGGAGAGAAACCAGGCCCAGGCCGACGGCGTGCAACTGCTG
>JAFAIY010000136.1 GCA_019236485.1 Comamonas sp.
CTGGACCTACGCCAGCGGCAAGCAGTTGCCCGGCCTTGTCAAGCGCCGCGCGGCCGAGCGCCAACTGTGCGAAGCGGGGCTGGCATGAGCGGCCTGTCCCGCCTCTGGCCCTGGCTGGCCCTGCTGGTTGCCCTGCAGACCCAGCGGCTGAGCAGGTTTGAAGTATCTCAGTCAAAACTGGCTGTAGCCCAGGCACAGCAAGCGCAGAAAGCTACAGAAAGCAAAGCGGCAGGGCGACTGCAGCACGCCGCAGAACAGCAGGAAAACACCCATGACTACACCCAGAAACTGGCAGCCCTGGAGGCTGGGCGCACTGCTGATGCTGCCCGCATTGCAGGCCTGCAGCACGGCATCCGCATTGCCGCCACCCGCAACGCCCAGCTTGCCGGTGACGCCGTTGCCTGCCGAGATCTCGCAGATCGACACCAGCGACTCGCAGCCCTTGCTGGGGAAGGCGCGGGCGTGGTTGGAGAGCTTGTCGGGCTGGTCGAAAGACGAGACGCCCAGGTCAGCGCCCTGAAGCGCCAGGTGCAGATCGAGCGGCGGCTGGTCGCGCAGCAGCCCTGGCCGGCGCCGCTGTTGTTCGCATCGCCATGAAAAAGCCGCCTCGGTGGGCGGCTGGTTGGTGGGTCAGAAGGCGTCGGCGCTGTATTCGCCTTCGGGAGGAGGGTTCAGTGACAGCATCCGCAGCACTTCCTCAGGGGAGCGCGGGTCTGGCATCTGAGTCACAACCTCTTGCGTCGCTTTGAGTTCTGGATATGCGGCGTACAGGTAAGTCATGGCTACTCCTTGAAAGACGGTTGGAAATAGGTTCGTGTCTGTCTAACGTTTCACACCGTCAGATTGTTGACAGGAAATATGACTGTCCCGTGAAAACGCGGACCGCCAAACGTTTCAAGTGGTGTCGCCGCGGCCATATCGAGCGGCGCATGAGCCCGTGCAGCGAAGGCTGCCTGGCCTTGCCGGCCAAGGCGCAGCAGCGGCAGCTGATGCTCGCGCTCTGGCAAATGCGCCCGATTAATGCTTGCCCAGCGTAGGCCGGTGCACCAGCACGGGGATGTTGCTATGGGTCAGCACTCTTTGGGTTTCGCTGCCCAGCAGCACGCTGGTGATGCCTTTGCGGCCGTGGGACGCCATGCAGATCAGATCGCAGTGGCTGTTCTGCGCTTCCCTGACGATTGCCTGGAACACCGACATGCTGGTCACCCGCACGGGCCTGAACTGCACGCCTTCCTGCTGGGCCAGCTGCTCCATGAACTGCAGGGCCGCGTCGGCCTCCTGGGCCGCGCTTTTCTCGAACTCGTCGGCGTTGTAGGTCATCAGCGCGTTGACGCCGTAGATCAGGGCGCGGTAATCCGGCATCACGTACAGGCCCGTCACCTGGGCGCCTTGCTCCTTGGCGAGCTTCAGGCCGGCACGAACCGCGGCCTCCGAGAGTTCCGTGCCGTCCGTGGGAATAAGCAGATGTTTGAACATATTCAGCTTCCTGGTGCGCCTCAATAGCGTGCCTAAACCAATCTATGCCAAGGCTTGCATGCCGCGCAATACCCGGAAGAGCAAACACGGAGTCAGACATTTGACACTGCCGCGCGCTGTCGCCAGGCCCGGCCAGAGTCGGTGCGCGCCAAAGCCATACGGCCGGCTAAATACGGAGTCGATTGACTCCGGGGGAAAGTGCTGCCGGCGCTTACCCATCAAGCGCCGGCAGCTATGAAAAAAATGAATTGAGGTGCGGCCTTAAACTGCGGCAGGCCGGTGCACCAGCACGGGGATGCTGCTGTGGGTCAACACCCTCTGGGTCTCGCTGCCCAGCAGAACGCCGCTGATGCCCTTGCGGCCGTGGGAGGCCATGCAGATCAGGTCGCAGCCGCTGCTCTGCGCTTCCTTGATGATGGCCTGAAACACGGACATGCTGGTCGAGCGGGCCGTCTTGCAGGGCACGCCTTCCTGCTGGGCCAGCATTTCGATGAACTGCAGGGCGGCGTCGGCATCCTTGTTGGCGCTTTGTTCAAATTCGGACGAGTTGTAGGTCACCAGAGCATCTGCCCCATAGATCAGGGCGCGGTAATCCGGCATCACATACAGGCCCGTCACCTGGGCGCCTTGCTCCTTGGCCAGCTGTATGCCCGCGCGAGCCGCGGCCTGCGAGAGTTCCGAACCGTCCGTGGGGATGAGCACATGCTTGAACATATCCAG
>JAFAIY010000239.1 GCA_019236485.1 Comamonas sp.
GGGTTTTGCGGTTATGGTTGGGCTCTGCTGCGCAACTATTCGGATGCGCTGGCACGCAAGACCTTCCGCTTTTCCCTGATTCATCTGAGCCTGCTGTTTGCAGCCTTGCTGGTGGATCACTACACAGCCTGACTGACCATGGACAAACGAGGTGCGCTGCGCGCATTGGGCGCGGCAACTCTGGCCTGCACGGCCGCTTTGGCATTGACTGCCTGCAACAAGAACGAACAGCCCAAATTCCAGGGCGTGGATGTGACCGGGGCCGAATATGCCAAGGATATTCCGCTGGCCGACGTGAACGGCCGGCGCCGCAGCCTCAAGGACTTTTCCGGCAAGGTGGTGGCCGTGTTCTTCGGCTATACCCAGTGCCCCGATGTCTGCCCCACGACGCTGGGGGAACTGGTCGAGGTCAAGCAGGCCCTGGGCGCCGACGGGGACAAGCTGCAAGCCATCTTCGTCTCGCTGGATCCGGAGCGCGACACGCCTGAGATGCTCAAGGCCTATCTGGCCAATTTCGACGACAGTTTTGTGGGCCTGCATGGCACGCCCGAAGAGATCGCGGCCGTGGCCAAGGATTTCAAGATCTTCTACAAGAAGGTGCCGGGCAAGACCGAGGGCAGCTACACGCTGGACCATTCGGCGGGCACCTATCTGTACGACCCCCAGGGCCGTTTGCGCATCTACGAGCGCTATGGTGCGGGCCCGCAGGTCCTGACCCAGGACGTCAAGGCCTTGCTGGGCTGAGTCCCGGTTAGCAAGCGTTTGCCAGCTGGGGAAACTCCTTGTCACACATTCATCTTTGATATAGCGCAAGCAGATTGCTTGTTACGCTGCGCATAGTTGGCGTCTCGAAACACTTGGTAGGGCCGGCCGCCCGGCTGCGGAAGCCGGCGGCAGGCCTCTGATGCAGCATGGGGAGGTGCGGCACGCAGGAACGCCGGGGTGGATGCTAGGAGTGCGCATATGGGCGACTGCCCTTTTTCCTCATTGACGGAACCCGTTTCCACAGCGGCGCTGGTCGAATGCCATAACCGGCTGGCTCAGGCCCTGTCCGCCTGGGAGGCGGGAGCGGACCCGAGCGCCGCGCCGCTGCAGCGCTGGCTGCTGACCCAGCGCGAGCGCGATGCGCTGGACGCGGCTCCGGACGGCATTTTGCTGGTGGGGCGCGACGGCTGCATCGTCGCCGCCAATGCCGCCATGCTGGCCATCTCGGGCTATGAGCGCAGCGAGCTCGAGGGGCAGGGGCTGGACATTCTGCTGGCTCCGGACGTGCGCGCCACGCATGGCCACTATCTGCGCAGCTATTTTGCCCAGCCCTCGCGCCGGCCCATGGGCCTGGGCGGAGCGCTGTGGATGCAGCGCAAGCCGGGGGGCGCGATACCCGTGGACATCGCGCTGGGCTATTTCGGCCATGAGAGCCATGGGCTGGCCGTGGCCTTTGTGCGCGACGTGACCGAGCTCAGCCAGATGCAGCAGCGGCTGAAGTTCCAGGCCACGCGCGATACCTTGACGGGGCTCAACAACCGCTGGCAGTTCGGCCAAGACCTGCAGGAGCAGCTCAAGATCGCCCAGGCCAATGGCGATGCGCTGGCCCTGCTGCAGCTGGATCTGGACAACTTCAAGGCCATCAACGACGGCTATGGCCACGCGGCGGGCGACCAGTTGCTCCGGGAGGTGGCGCGGCGCCTCAAGGCTCAGCTGCGCAGCGAAGGCATTCTGGCGCGCCTGGGTGGCGACGAATTCATGCTGCTGCTGGTGGGGGAGGGCGCGACGCGCGCCAGGTTCTGGAGCGAGCAGATCCTTGCGGCGCTGGCCATGCCTTTCAAGCATGACGGCCTGGCGCTGGACTTCGGCGCCAGCATAGGCATTGCGCTCTATCCCGACAATGCGCAGTCGGGCGACGACCTGATGCGGTTTGCCGACATGGCGATGTACAGCGCCAAGGCCCAGGGCCGGGGCAAGGCCGTGTTCTTCGAGCCCTGCATGGGCAAGGAGATGGCCGAGCGCGTGCTGCTGGCCGAGCGGCTGCGCATGGCGCTCGGCTATGGCGGCCTGCAGCTGCACTACCAGCCGCAGGTGGATGTGAAAACGGCCAGGGTGGTGGGCGTGGAAGCCCTGCTGCGCTGGAACGATCCCGTGCTCGGCAATGTGAGCCCCGCGCGCTTCATCCCCGTGGCCGAGGCCTCGGGCCAGATCGTGGCCCTGGGCAACTATGTGCTCGATGCGGCTTGCAAGCAGATCGCGGCCTGGCTCAAGGCCGGGACGCCGCTGCGCGTGGCCGTCAATCTGTCGGCCTATCAGCTGCGCCAGGTGAATCTGGTCGAGCAGGTCGCCGGCTGCCTGCAGCGGCACGAGGTGCCGCCGCAATGGCTGGAGCTCGAGGTGACGGAATCCCAGGCCATGATCAACCCCGACCAGGGGCGCCAGGTGCTGGCCGAGCTGGCCGAACTGGGGGTCACGATTGCGCTGGACGACTTCGGCACCGGCCATTCGTCGCTGGCCTATCTGCAATACCTGCCGCTGCAGCGCGTCAAGCTGGGGCGCGAGTTCCTGCTGCCCTCGCCCTGCCGGGACCGGCTCATGGAGGGCATTGTCCACATGGCCCATGCGCTGGATCTGGAAGTGGTCGCCGAGGGGGTGGAGCAGAGCGACCAGCTCCAGCTGCTGCGCGACATCGACTGCGAGTGCTTCCAGGGCTGGCTGCATTCCAGGGCCATGTCCGCCGACCAGATGCAGGCCTGGCTGGCCGTGGCCTGAGCCGTCCATGGACCGGGCCGGGGACCTAGGCGGCCTGCTGCGCCCTGGCCAGCTCGCGTGCGGGAATCGGCGCCTCGCCGCTGGCCATGCGCATCAGCAGCGAATGCAGCATCTCGGTCGACAGTCCGTGCAGCACCAGCCGGTAGGCCGCATACAGCGTGGACAGCGGCACCATGGGATGCTTGTTGTTGAGCAGCACCAGATGCTCGGGCGAGGCCAGAATCTTGGCGCAGTAGATGGCAATGGTTTCGTCGAGCTGCAGCGAATTGCTGGCGCGCCAGAAGTCGTTGTCGGTCAGCAGCAACTGGTAGACCGGCGTGTAGATCTCGATGGCGCTTTGCAGGTCCAGCAGATTCAGCCTGCCGCGCGGCATGTCCTCCAGCCTGAGATCCGGATCGTGGATCATGGAGAAGTCCGGCTCCGGCACGGCGACCAGCTCCTGCCCGTTTTCGCGCAGCGCCTTGTTCAGGCGGATCACGAAGTTGAACAGATTCAGGTCGTGCCTGAGGAATAGCTCGTCCTTCACGTCGTCGATCTGCGTGGGCGTCAGCGGCGTGGTGCCGACCTTGGTCGGCGCGTTGGCGGCCACGAACTGCAGCACCTGCGAGCCCAGGTGGAAGTGCCGCATGATCAGCCAGTTGGCCTCGGGCGAGACGAATTTGTTCATGCTGAAGGCCAGCAGCCGGTGCAGCAGCATGGAGTGGGCCCAGCGCTTGGGCAGAAAGATCTTCAGCGCCTGGATCACGATCATGCTAAGCCGTGCCAGCGGCCGGATGGCGGGCAGAAAGAACTGGCGCGATGCGCCGCTGCAGTCGCGCAGCCAGGCGGCCTTGACCTCGTCGGGCAGGGGCGTGCTCCGGTCCAGATACAGCGCCAGCCAGGGGCTGGGGTCGCGCTCGTCCCAGACATGGTCTATGAACTCGTTCTTCATCGGGCCTTCCTCTTACTCGGCCAGCACATGCTGGAACTGCATCAGATACATGGCCGCGGTGTGGCGCGCCGTCTGCAGGATGGCCTGCTGGGCCGTGCCCGCTCCGTTCAGCTCCAGCGCCATCTGCACGGCCAGCAGCCAGCGCTCCAGATGGTTCTCGTCGTTGGCGCCGTGATACTCAAGGAAGCGGAAGGCGTCGGGTGGCAGCGGCAGACTCTGGCGCAGCAGCGGCAGCAGGCTGGGCACGATGCGCTGGCCCGTGCCTTCGATGATGTAGATCGCGCCCAGCAGGCCTATGGGGTCGGGCGTGGCGGCCAGGCCGTGCAGATAGGCGTTGAGTGCCTCGCCGCCGGGGTTGCGGCGCAGCTTGGCGATATCGGTCTCGGTGCCGCCGGCCCTGAGGTAGTCGGCATGCAGGATCTTGAAGTCGTGCTGTTCGTCGCTCGCATGCAGGTCGATCAGCGAGGCCAGGGCCGCATAGTCGCCGGTCAGCGAGGCCGCGCCCTCGCGCATCCACAGGCTGCCTTCGCGCACCTGGGGAATCCAGTGGCTCATCCAGCGCACATAGTCGGCCGTCTGCAGCCGGCGCGTGCGTATGCGCTGCAGCAGCGGCGTGCGCCAGACACGCGAGCGGTAGTCCTGCCAGATGCTGGCCAGCTCGGTCAGCAGCGGCGCGAGCGCCGCGGGGGCCTGGGCCGGGTCGTGCGGCGCGGCGATGCTGGAGACATCGGGCAGCGCATCGTCGGCAATGGCTGCTGAGGCCTCGGTCTTATGAGGGAAAGCCGCCTGCTGTGCTTGTGCAGCGGGCGCGTCAGCCTCCACTTCCCATAGCATGTAGCCGGCCGTGAAGCGGCCCGACTCGGGAATGAAGCACAGCAGCGTGTCGCCGGCCTTCAGGCGCGAGCCTTGTTTCTGCAGGAACTCGGACAGCATGATGAAGATGGACGCCGCGCCGGTGTTGCCGCGCCAGGCCAGATTGCTCCACCAGCGCTCGCGCGGGATGGCCAGCTGGGCCTTGCCCAGTAAATCGTCGACCACGGGGATGAAGCGCTCCGACGAGTAATGGCAGAGAAAATGGTCTATGCCGCGCTCGGGCACCCAGCCCTTGTGGGCCAGGTCCGCGTACTCATGGATGCAGACGTCGAACAGATGCGGCAGCAGGCGTATGTCCTGGCGCAGCGCCAGCGCGCCGGCGGCCTCGGCATCGCCCCAGGCCGGGAAGTCCAGATGGCTTTTGCTGCGGTCGGCCGTCATGCCCAGCTGCATGCACACGGGATAGTCGCCCGCAAAGCTGCGCAAATGGGTCCATTTGAGCTTGAGGCGCAGGCCGCCGGCCTGGGGCAAGGCCTTGGGGCCGCCCAGCAGCACGGCGCCCGCGCCGTCGGACAGCATCCAGCGCAGAAAGTGGGCGTCGAAATCCGTGTCATAGCTTTGCGCCGCAAAGCGCGAGCGCTTGAACAGCCGCGACGGCATCTCGCTGGCCACCGACAGGGCCAGGCTGTGCGCGCCGCTTTCCACGGCCATGGCGGCCGCCTGCATGGCGCCCACGCTGGCCGCGCACACGCCGTGAACCGACAGCGTCTCCATGGGAGGCGCGGCCATTTCGCCCTGGATCATGCTCGCGAAGCCGGGCATCAGCGCATCGCCGCCCGAGGAGCCGCTGGAGAGAAAGCCGATATCGGCCAGCGTCTTGCCGGCGCCGTCCAGCGTGGACTGTATGGCCGAGGCCGCCATCTGCGCATTGCTGAACACGGTATGGCCCGCGCCGTCGATCGCATAGTGGCGGGTCTGGATGCCGTTTTCGGCGAGTATGCGGCGCTTGATGCGCTCGGAGATGCGGTTCAGAGGGGCAACGAACGCATCCATGCCGGCGTTGTCCACCGGGGCGCCGGGCAGAAACATTCCGGCAGACTGCAGATAGACGTTCGAATAGGCAACAGGCATAAATCCTCAACAGGTTTTACTGGACAGCTTCGGGCGGCATTTGCGGCCGGGTTCGGGCTGCGGGCCGGACCAGACCCAGCACAAACACGCGCCCCATATAGGGCAGCAACCCACCCTCGTTCAGGGCGGGGGTGACCCGCTGGCGGTAGATCCGGTCGTGCAGCGTGCTTAGCTCGGACCAGTGCGCATGCGGGCACTCGTGGTGTGCGGTGTGCAGGCCAATATTAAAAAGCAGGGGGTTGACCAGCCCCTCGAAGTTGCGCGCGTAGTTCAGCTCGATACCCGGAGTATTGCGCTGCGCCCTGGACAGCGGTCTGCCGTCAGCATGGGCATGCTGCAGATAGTTGGTGGCCAGCAGCCAGTGCAGGCCGTGGAGCTGGGGCAGGATCACGAAGAGCAGGGCTTTCTGCCAGTCCAGCCAGAGAAAAAAGCCCCAGCTGCTCAGCCACAGCAGGTACTGCCCCATGCAGTAGCGGAAGGCTCCGGGCCAGTGCCGGCGCAGATTGCTCAGCCAGCGAAAGAACAGAGGGTAGAGCATCCAGGCGGCCTGCAGCGGATGGATCAGATAGCCCCATAGGTGGTTGGTGTCGCCGCCGAACTCGGGGCGGTAGGTGCGTGCCACATCCCTGGGGCCGTGCCGGAAGCGGTGATGGTTGCCCACATGGGCGGGCCAGAACACAAAGGTCGGATGGCCTTGCAGCAGCGTGAGCCAGTAGTCGGTAAAGCGGTTGGTCCAGCGGCCCCACCACATGCGCACATGGGTGTGGTTGTGGTGTATCACCCCCACGCCCAGCGTCAGGAACAGCTCCAGCGCATAGAGCACGAAGTTGAAGCCATGGCTCCACTGCCACCAGACCAGCAGCGGCATGAGCAGCATGTAGAAAACGGATTGCCAGTCGCGCCAGTGGCGCAGGCTGGGCAGCAGGCGCCGGCCGGGATGTTTGCGCATTCAGCGGGGATCGGAGGACTTGACCTGGGTGCGCATGAACCGGTCCATGAAGGCCAGCGAAAAGCCGTAATTGCCGGCCGGGCGCGCATGATGCAGATGGTGGCGGCGGCTGGCGGCCAGCAGATGGCTGTCCGAGACCCGGGGGAAGAAGTCGTAGTTGGAATGGCCTATCGTATTGAGGATCAGGCTCAGCACGGGCACCGAGGCCAGCGACCAGAAGCTGAAGTCATGTACCACCATGGGAAGCAGGATGATGTTGCCCAGCATCAGCGCCTCGACGGGGTGAAAGCTGTAGGTAGACCAGGGCGTGGTCACCGTGGAGCGATGGTGATCGCCGTGATAGCGCACCAGTTGGCGGGTGTGCAGCAGGCGGTGGTTGACCCAGAAATGCACCTCGTTCCAGAGCAGCAGGGCCAGGATTTCCAGCGCTATGCGTCCCGCGCCGGCCGTGGGCGACAGATGTGCCCAGCCCAGCTTGAGAAAGCCCCAGGGCACGATCGTGCCCAGGCCGAAGACCAGGACGGAATTGAAGGACAGGCGCCGCTCGCGCTGCAGCTGATCGGGCTTGAGCGGGCGCGTATCCAGCGTCCGCCCCAAACCGTGGCGCGCCAGCCAGCGCGTGAATGCGCTCATGCCCCAACCGCCCAGCAGATAGAGCGTGCCGAAAGAAACCAGCCCCAGTGCCATGACTTGCCAGGCATTGAGCTGTATGAACCAGGTACCAGCGTCCATGAAGGCTCCAAAAGCGGTGGCGCTGCCCCAGATGAAACAATGCGCCCGATGACATAGCGTAAACGTATGCCGGTCGGGCGCATGATAAGGGATGCGGTAGTAGCTCTATCTGATACTCAAAGGCGTATCAAGCGAGCAAGGTGGTCTTGAAGCCGGCATATTCCAGGTGATACGCACCGGGCAGGAGCCTGGGCGGCCCCGCCGCCTCGCGGCGAAGCTGCTGTCTCCCTCTCGAACAGAGGGAGCGTGCGATCACTGCGCCGTGATGTGCTGCTCGCGGATGATGGTGCCCAGGGCCTTCACATCTTGCTGGATGCGGTTGTGCAGGCCTTCGGGCGAGCTGCCGACCGCCTGCCAGCCTTGCATGGCCAGCTTCTGGCGCATTTCGGGGCTGCGCACGATTTCGCTCACGGCAGCCGCCAGCTTGTCCACATGGGCCTTGGGCATGGACTTGGGCGCGGCCACGGCATTCCAGATCTCGAGGTCGAAGTTGTTGATGCCCAGGTCTTTGAGGCTGGGCAGGCCCGGGGCCAGCGGGCTGCGGGCCGCCGAGGTCACGCCTATGCCGTGCAGCTTGCCGGCCTGGATCTGGTTCATGGCCAGTGCCGGCGGCAGCATGGACAGCTGCAGGTCGCCGCCCTGGATGCCGTTGAACACCTGGGGATAGCCTGCATAGGGCACATGCACGGCCTTGATGGTCGAGCGGCTCTTGAGCAGCTCCATGCCCAGATGGCCCACGGTGCCCACGCCGGGCGAGCCGTAGCTCCATTTGTCGCCGGCCTTGGCGGCGGCATCGAGGAAGGCCTTGCCCTGGGGCGCCGAAGCCGGGGCCACCAGCACCAGCGGCGCCACGCCGATCAGGCTCACGGGCTGGAGATCCTTGACCGGGTCGTAGCGCACGGCGGGGTTGAGCAGCTTGGCAATCGTCATATTGCCGTTGATCATCACGCTGAAGGTATAGGCATCGGCCTTGGCCACATATTCGCCGGCGATATTGCCGCCCGCGCCCACGCGGTTTTCCACGATGATGGTCTGGCCCAGCTTTTTCTCCAGCGGCTCGGCCAGAGCGCGGGCCGTGAGGTCGGGGGAGGAGCCCGCGGGGAAGCCCACGATCAGGTGCAGGGGCTTGTCGGGCCAGTTTTCGGCAGCCATGGCCGCGGGGGCCATGGCTGCGGCCAGCAAGGCGGCGCCGGCAGCGACCAGGCCGCGGCGAGACAGATTCTTCGATGTGTGAGCAGGCATGGCAGGTCTCTTGAGTCTTGTTGGTATGGCTAGGGGCAGCGACGCCGGGCGGCATCGCGCCGAAAAATAAAAAACCCGGAAATTATCCGGGTTTGGGTTTCAGCATTTCTGCCTTTTTAGGTGCTCACGCGCAGGCTGGCGTTCACGCAAACTCGGCCAGCGCTTTTTTCATCTTTTTCATGGCCGCGACCTCGATCTGGCGAATGCGCTCGGCGCTTACGCCATACTCGGCAGCCAGCTCATGCAGAGTCATGCCGCCCGAGCCGTCGTCGTTGACCTTGAGCCAGCGCTCTTCCACGATGCGGCGGCTGCGCGCATCCAGGCCTTCCAGCGCCATGCTCAGGCCGTCGGTGGCCAGATGGTCGCGCTGGCGCGACTCGATCATGGCCGTGGGTTCGTGGCTGGCGTCGGCCAGATAGGCGATGGGACCATAGGCCTGCTCGCCGTCCTCGCTGGGCGAGGGGTCCAGCAGCACATCGCCGCCGGCCAGACGGGTTTCCATCTCGATGACGTCCTCGCGCTTGACGTTGAGCTTGGCCGCCATGGCGTCAATCTCGTGTGTCGTGAGGGTCTCGCGCATGACGGCATCGTCGTCGGCCAGGGCCGCGTCGGACTTCATGTCGTGCTTCATCGAGCGCAGATTGAAGAACAGCTTGCGCTGGGCCTTGGTGGTCGCAACCTTGACCATGCGCCAGTTCTTCAGGATGTATTCGTGGATCTCGGCCTTGATCCAGTGCATGGCATAGCTGACCAGGCGCACTCCCTGGTCCGGGTCAAAGCGCTTGACCGCCTTCATCAGGCCCACATTGCCTTCCTGGATCAGGTCGCCATGCGGCAGGCCATAGCCCAGGTACTGGCGGGAAATGGAGACCACCAGACGCAGATGGGACATCACCAGGCGCCCGGCGGCGTCCAGATCGTTGTTCTCTTTGAGCTTGCGTGCGTATTCCTGCTCTTCCTCTAGGGTGAGCATGGGCAGACGGTTCACGGCCGAGATATAGGCATCCAGGTTGCCCAGCGGTGGCACCAGAGCCCAAGGGTTCGCGGGTGCCAGGGCAGTAGCAATGGAGCCGGAGGCAGATTTCATTGCAGATTTCCTTTCTTCCATGATCTTCATGTTAGCACTCCATTGGAGGGAGTGCTAAAGACAAAGTTCCCAAGGCTTTGTCGCTGCTCAATAGTGTGCGGTCTCCGTGTAAACCCTTGGTAAACAAAGGCATTGTGGCCGCGGTATTTCGCAACAGTGCGCATCCTTGGCTGGATTGCCCTCCGGCTGAAGCCTCCGCCGGCGGCCACCCAGGCGGGTGAAAAAGGCAAAGAATTGTCTGCCGACACAGGCGCTACACCTCCCCGTGTCTGTGCTTGCCCCCGGCGGGCAGGTTTTCGGTTCTCAGGCCACCATCCGGAGCAGCTGCGACACATGTTCCGGCGACAGGAATTTGTCATTGTCGGCCCAGGCCACGAAGGCGTCGGGGCGCACCAGAATCAGGTCGGAGCCATAGCGCGCAAACTCTTCGGTCCTTGCCGTCTCTACAAGTTTCAGACTGAGCTCCATGGATTGAGCGGCGCGCCGGAACAGTTCCAGCGTGTGTGCGGGCACGTCGGCCGCCAGCAGCGTATAGCCCGCGCCAAAATGCTCGAACACATTGCTGCCGTCGCTGAGCGTGGCCGGAGCCAGATGGTGGCCGGCGCGTGCCGTGAACACATGCGAGCCCTTGGCGCTGCATGGGCCGCCTGCCGCCGGCCCGGCCACCATGGGCGAGCCCGCATAGTTGGGCTCGAAGGCATGAACCTCGCCGACTGCGCCGGCGGCCCGCTGATTCCAGGCGGCTTCGAAGGCGGCCGGGTCTTTCTCGGGGTCGAAGCTGTCCAGAAAGCGGTGGTCGGTGTCTATGGATTTCGCAATGAAGTCGTCAATGGTCGATCGGAACACGGGACGGCGTTCCAGATCATAGGAGTCCAGCAGTCTTTCGCTGCCCCAGCCTTCGAGCATGGCGGCGAGCTTCCAGCCTAGATTGCGCGCGTCTTCCAGGCCCGAGTTCACGCCATAGCCGCCATAGGGGGGGTGGCTGTGCGCCGCATCGCCGGCCACGAAGACCCGGCCCGCGCGGTAGCTGTCGGCCAGCATGAAGCGCAGATCCCAGAAGCCTATGTGTTCGAACTCGACGTCGAAAGCTGCGCCTACGGCGTCTTCGAGATAGGCCTTGAAATCGAAGTTGTCGGCCGTGGTTCCGGGCGGGACCGGCGCGTGGAAGAACCAGGTGTTGCCGAGGTCGACGCGGCCGAAGAATTTCCAGTAGCCCTTGAGCTCCGGCTGGAGCACGTTGTAGTAGGACTTGCCGGGAAAGCGCTCCAGCAGCCGGTGCAGCTCCTGCGAGCGGAACACCAGCAGCACCATGAGTCGGTCGTGATCGGTCCTGGTCTGGCTGATGCCGGCCTGCTGCCTGACGCTGGAGCGTGCGCCGTCGCAGCCGACCGCATAGCAGGCGCGCAGCGTCTTCCGGCCGCTGCCGTTCTTTTCGGAGATCGTGACGCAGACGCCATCGTCGTCCTGCACCAGCGTGTCGAAGTTCCAGCCATACAGAGTCTGGATGGAGGGCAGCTCTGCGGCGCGGGCGCGCAGCACGGCTTCGGTGGCGTACTGAGGCAGGCGCTCGTTGGCGGTGAAGTAATAGGGCTTGACCAGATCGCGCTGGAGCCAGTCGTAGGAATACGGGCCCAGCAAGCTGTTGTAGGCGGTCAGGCCGCCAATCCCGTACTCGGGCGGAATGGTGCGCGCGGCGCGCAGCTGCTGTTCCGCACCCCAGGCATGGAAGTGCTCCATGGTGCGCTGCGTGAGGTTCTGGCCCTTGGGAATCGGCTGCGGCGTGGCATAGCGTTCGACCACGATGCAGCGAATGCCTCGCTGCCCCAGTTCGATCGCCAGGCCCATGCCCACCGGGCCTCCGCCCACGATGATCACGTCCGCGTCTCGGTGTTGTTCTTGTATTGGATTGACTTGCATGCTTACTCGGTCTAAGGGATTCGGGGCGGCTTATTCGGCGCTAATGCCCTGGGATTTGATGAGGCTGCCCCAACGCTTGGCATCCGCGCCGATCAGGGCCTGGAAGGCCTGGGGCGTGCTGTGCTGCGGCGTCATGCCCTGCGACTCGAAGGCCTTGGCCACATCGGGCTGGGCGAGCATGGTTTTCAGGGCGTCGTTGAGGCTGCGCACGAACTCCGGCGCCAGCCCCTTGGGGCCCAGCAGGCCGTACCACATGTCCACATTCATATCGCCGAGGTTCAATGTCTTGAGCGGCGGCACGGCGGGCAGCAAAGGGGAGGGGGAGTCCGAGCTGATGGCGATGGCGCGCAGCTTTCCGGCCTTGATGTGCTGCAGCGCGACGTGAATGGGCAGGAACATCAGGTCTATCTGTCCGCCCAGCAGGTCGGTCAGGACCGGAGCCGTGCCGCGGTAGCTGACATGCGTGAGCGATATCCGGGTTTTGCTCTTGAGCAGTTCCATCGCCAGGTGGTGCGGCGTACCTGCGCCGGGAGAGCCGTAGTTCAGCACGCCGGGATTCTTCCGGGCGTAGTCGATGAGCTCCCTGAGGTCGGCAATCCTGGACTGCGTGCCGGTGACCAGCACCAGCTGGCCCACGCTGGTCTGGCTGATGGCCGTGAGATCGCGGACCGGGCTGTAGCCCATCTTCGGGTACAGCTCGGTATTCATCACCAGGGTGTTGACGGTGACCAGCAGGGTGCTGCCGTCGGGCGTGGAGCGCACGACTTCCAGCGTGCCGATATTGCCCGAGGCACCGGGCTTGTTGTCCACGATGAACGGCCGCTGGAAGCGCTCGGCGAGCTTGGGGGCCAGCACGCGGGCGATCAGGTCGATCCCGGTGCCGGGCGTGAACGGCACTACAAGGCGCACCGGAGCCTGCGGGTTGGCCAGAGCGGGCAGGCCGACGCTGCCGGCGGCCAGGGTGAGCAGGGCCCGGCGGCGGTTGATGGGCAGCATGGCTGCGGACGTTTTACGCATGGTGTCTCCTGTTTTTCTGTGCTGCAATTGCAACGCGTCCATTGATTTGAATCAAACGGGAATTTTTGGTGAATTCATCAGTAAAGCTGATTAATGTCGGCAGCCGCCAGCTGCAGGCCTTCCTGGAGATATGCAAGTGCGGCAGTTTTGCTGCCGCTGCCGAGCGCGTGCATCTCTCGCCCTCGGGGGTGAGCATGCTGGTCAAGGAGCTGGAGCGCCAGCTCGGGGTCAGGCTGTTCGAGCGCACCACGCGGGCGGTGGCTCTGACCGAGGCCGGCCGGGTGCTGCAGCCCTATGCGGAAAAAGTGGTGGCGGAGTTGCGCCAGCTAGGCCTGGCTTTGCAGGGCAGCTCTGCGGCGGTGCGCTCCACCCTGACGATTGCCGCCACGCCCGTGATCGCGACCTGTCTGCTGCCCAAGGTGGTGGCGGAGTTTGCCCGGCAGCATCCCGATGTGCGCATCCAGGTCATGGACGGAAGCCTGGATACCGTGCGCCAGGCGGTACTCGATGGCCATGCGAATATGGGGATCGCTTTCTTTGTGAAGCCGGCCGCGGGCATGCTCAGGGAGCCGGTATGCAGGTTCAGGCTGATGAGCATAGGGCCGGCAGAGAAGCGGCGCGATCAGAGGGTTCGGAGTCGATCATGGAAATCTCTCGCCGGTCTGCCCATGATCGCCCTGCCGATACAGAACCCGATCCAGGCCTTGATCGATGCGCATCTGCCCAATGCCAGGGCCAGCCAGGAGGAGCGTGCCGAAATGAATTTTCTGGGCACCATGATCGCCATGGTGGAGGCCGGACTCGGCAATGCCGTCGTGCCCTCCTTCATGATGGAGGAGTGCCGGCAGCATGGGTTGAGCATTGCGCTGCTCACGGATCCGCCGGTGCATCTGAATATGTATGTCGCGCTGCGAAGAGGCACGGACCGCCAGGCGGCCGAGACCCAGTTCATAGCGGCGCTCAAGGCCCATATCGGGTCTTCGGACGGCCTGGACTGAGTTTCTTGGAAGTTTTTTGCCGCCAAATTGACTCGCAAAAATCGAGTCAGGAAATTTTCGGG
>JAFAIY010000390.1 GCA_019236485.1 Comamonas sp.
GCGTGCCGGATGGTTGAGGTCGCTGAAGAACTGCGGCTCGGCCAGGGCCACGCGCAGCACGGGCACTTGCAGACGCGCGAACCAGACGCGGATGGAGGGCGGCAGCCGGTCCTCGGAGAGAATGCTCTGGAACATCAGCGCCACCACTTCGATGGTGGCCTTCTCGCCCTTGGTTTCGGCCTTCTGCTTCCAGTCGGCCGAACGCTCGCGCACCAGATTGACCAGCTGGCCCAGGGCCGCAGGGCTGTAGTCCATGGCCGGCAGCGCCGTGGCCGCGGCAAACTGGTACTGGGTATTGAACTGGGTCGCCGCCAGTTGCTGCTCCTGCAGGGCCTGGGCCAGCGCCGCCGAGGCCGGCGGCATCGGTGCGACCGGCACGCCGGGCAGCAGGCCCGGGATGCCTATGGCGGGCTGGCTGAGCAGCTGGCGCAGCTGGTTCATCGCATCCAGCGCGCGATGGCGCGCCCGCGCCAGCATGCTCACCCCCAGATTTGCCGCGGCCTGGGGGGCGCCGCCGGCCATGGGCGGCTGCACCCCGGTGCGCGGCCAGCCTCGGGTGGAAGCATCCGACGGACCGTAGCCGCTATAACCGCTGTGCGGGTCCAGATGCATGGACGCCGAAGCCGCACCGGCTTCGGTGCGCCGCACCCGCAGCGGCGCATCCTGGGCCTTGCTCACGCCCTTGGCGTCCAGCAGCTTGTGCAAAATCTCGTATTCGGCCGCCAGCAAAGGCGCCAGCGCATTCTGCAGGGGCTCGACCACGCGCAGCAGATGCACGCGCTCCATGCCGCAGCTCACCCACGGCTCCACCAGATGCAGGCAGATGTTCTCGGGGCGAAACAGGTCTTGCGCGGGCAGCTCCTCGCCTTCCAGCGCCTGCATGCGCAGGCGCATGGCCTCAAAGCCGGGCTGCAGCGACTCGCCCATGGCCAGCGCCATGCGCGAAGCCAGAATCTTGTTCTCCACCACATCGTCGCTCAGCAGCTCGAAGGTCAGCGGCGCGGCGCTGCTGCTGCCCGATGCGAGCGGCGGCTTGCGCGCGGCCTGCTGCAAGGCCTGCGAGCCGGCCTGCAGCCAGGCCGTCTTGTGCTCCCGAAAGCCCGTCCAGGCCTCGTGCCAGCCCTGCATCTCCTTTTGCGTGGAGACGGTGCCGCTCTGGCTGGAGAAGAACTCGTCCAGCTGCTGGGCTATCTTGGGCAGGCCCTGGCAGATGCCATGGGCCCAACGCAAACGCGCCTGCCAGCCCAGCTGTTGCTGGGCCGCAGGCGCGATGGAGGAAGACTGCGACAGAGTCATTTCCCGAGTTTAAATCGGCCGGAGGCCGGTGGGCGGCTGGGCCGTAAAACTTAAACCACGGCTCCGGCGTTCGGGTCGTTGGGGTCTTGCGCCCCCTTGGTAGGCGCCTTGACCAGATCCTCGCGCTTGACGCCCAGCCACATGGCAATGGCGGCCGCCACGAACACCGAGGAGTAGATGCCGAACAGAATGCCGATGGTCAGCGCCAGCGCGAAGTAGTGCAGGCTCGGGCCGCCGAAGAAGAACATGGACAGCACCATGGCCTCGGTGGACGCGTGGGTGATGATGGTGCGGCTCATCGTCGAGGTGATGGCGTGATCAATCACCTCGTGCGTGTTGAGCTTGCGGAACTTGCGGAAGGCTTCGCGGATACGGTCGAAGATCACGACCGACTCGTTGACCGAGTAGCCGAGCACGGCCAGCACGCCGGCCAGCACCGACAGCGAAAACTCCCACTGGAAGAAGGCGAAGAAGCCCAGGATGATGATCACGTCGTGCAGGTTGGCGATGATGGCCGCGACGCCGAACTTCCACTCGAAGCGGAAGGCCAGATAGATCACGATGCCCAGCACCACAAAGCCCAGGGCCATCAGGCCGTTGTGCATGAGCTCGTCGCCCACCTGCGGACCCACGAACTCGGTGCGACGCAGCGTCACCTCGGGGTCCTCGGCCTTGAGCGTAGCGAGCACCTGCTCACTCTGCTGAGCCGAGGTCACGCCTTTTTGCACCGGCAGACGCACCATCACGTCCTTGGAGGTGCCGAAGTTCTGCACGATCACGTCGGCATAGCCGAGCTTGGAGATGCTCTCGCGCACCTTGCCGATGTCGGCGGGCTGGGTGTAGGCCACTTCCATGACCGTGCCGCCCGTGAACTCCACCGACAGATGCAGGCCGCGCGAGAACAGGAAGAAGACGGCCAGCGCAAAGGTGATGAAGGAGATCGCGTTGAAGACCAACGCGTACTTCATGAACGGGATGTCTTTTTTGATGCGGAAAAATTCCATGCTCTTTCCCCTTATTCGCCGACGCGGCGGCTGGCCACGGAGCGCAGATCGGAGCCCTCGGGCTTCCAGACCTGACCGATGGCCAGGCTCTTGAGCTTCTTGCGGCCGCCATACCAGAGGTTGACCAGGCCGCGCGAGAAGAACACGGCCGAGAACATGCTGGTCAGAATGCCTATGCAGTGCACCACGGCGAAGCCGCGCACCACACCCGAACCAAAGGCCAGCAGCGCCAGACCCACGATCAGCGTGGTCACGTTGGAGTCCAGAATGGTGTGCCAGGCATGCTCATAGCCCGCATGGATGGCGGCCTGCGGCGAGGCCCCGCCGCGCAGTTCCTCGCGAATGCGCTCGTTGATCAGCACGTTGGAGTCGATGGCCACGCCCAGCGCCAGCGCCATGGCGGCAATGCCGGGCAGGGTTAGCGTGGCCTGCAGCATGGACAGAATAGCCAGCAGCAGCAGCACATTGACACCCAGAGAGATCGTGGAAATCACGCCGAACAGCATGTAGTAAACACACATGAAGGCAGCAACAGCCACCATGCCCCAGACCACGGAGTGAATGCCGCGGTTGATATTGTCGACGCCCAGGCTGGGGCCGATGGTGTATTCCTCGATGATCTCCATGGGCGCGGCCAGCGAGCCGGCGCGCAGCAGCAGGGCCGTGTCATTGGCTTCCATGGTGGTCATGCGGCCCGAGATCTGCACGCGGCCACCACCGATTTCGGAGCGGATCACCGGCGCCGTCACCACTTCGCCCTTGCCCTTTTCGAACAGGATGATGGCCATGCGCTTGCCCACGTTCTCGCGCGTCACGTCCTTGAAGATGCGCGAGCCCTTGGCGTCCAGCGTCAGGTTGACGGTGGGCTCCTGGGTCTGGCTGTCAAAGCCCGGCTGGGCATCGGTCAGGTTTTCGCCGGTCAGCGTGACCTGCTTTTGCACGATGACGGTCTGGCCGTTGCGGTCCAGGTATTTTTCCGAGCCCAGGGGCACGGGGCCCGAGCCCAGCTCGGCGGCGCGCGCCTCGGCCGACTCGTCGACCATGCGCACTTCCAGCGTGGCCGTGCGGCCCAGGATGTCCTTGGCCTTGGCCGTGTCCTGCACGCCGGGCAGCTGCACCACGATGCGGTCCAGGCCTTGCTGCTGGATCACGGGCTCGGCCACGCCGAGTTCGTTGATACGGTTGTGCAGCGTGATGATGTTCTGCTTGAGCGCCTGCTCCTGCACCTTGCGCAGGGCCTCGGGCTTGATCGAGGCCTGCAGCGTGAAGCCCGCGCCGTCGGGCGTGGAGGTCGTGATCAGATCGGGGAACTGGTCGGCGATCAGATTGCGCGCGGCCGTCAGCGTGGCCTCGTCGCGCACGCGGATGTTGACATTGTTGCCGTCGCGGCTGATGCCGCCGTGGCGGATGTTCTTGTCGCGCATGGTGGTGCGCAGATCGCCGGCATAGCTGTCGGCCTTCTTGGTCAGGGCCGCGGCCATGTCCACCTGCAGCATGAAGTGCACGCCGCCGCGCAGGTCCAGGCCCAGATACATGGGCTTGGCGCCGACGGCCGTGAGCCAGTCGGGCGAGCGCGACACCAGGTTCAGCGCCACGATGAAGCCGGGATCGGTGGGATCGGTGATCAGCAGCTTCTGGATCACGTCCTTGGCCTTGAGCTGCTCGTCGGGCGTGTTGAAGCGGGCCCGCACCGAAGTGCCTTCCAGCGACAGGGAATCGGGTTTGACGCCTGCGGCATCAAGGGCCGTCTGCACTTTTTGCAGCACGGCGTGGTCCACCTTCACGGTGGACTTGGCCGAAGACACCTGCACGGCAGGCGCTTCACCAAAGAAATTGGGCAGGGTGTAGAACACCCCCACCAGCAGCGCGATCACGATGATCGCGTACTTCCAGACCGGGTATCGGTTCATGATCGCGCTCTTTGAATTACAGCAACGCACAACGGGTACGCGCGCTCATCGCTGAACGCCGTACCCCTTTTCAACAACGGACAGGCTTACTTGGCCGTGCCCTTGGGCAGCACCTGCACCACGGCCGAGCGCTGGATCTGCACTTCCACGCCGGAAGCGATTTCGATGTAGATGAACTGTTCGGCCATGCGGGTCACGGTGCCGATGATGCCGCCGGCGGTCGCCACTTCGTCGCCCTTGGCCAGCGCGTCGATCATGGAGCGGTGTTCCTTCTGACGCTTCATCTGGGGACGGATCATCACGAAGTACAGCACCACGAACATCAGCACCAGCGGCAGCATGCCGGTGAGCGAGCCCATGAAGCCGCCTTCAGCAGCGGCGGCAGGAGCGGTCTGGGCGAAAGCAGAAGAAATAAACACGAAAAAGACTCCGAAAGAGTGAATTTGTCAGAACTGGGCCCGGGCAGGCTTGCGCCGCCCAGGTCAGCGGGACATTGTATGCGGCTGGCTTGATCCCGACCCCGGCAAGGGCAGGTACGGGGCACAGGCATTCCCTGATCCGGCTCATGCCGGCCCGCGACCGGAGCCAGGCCTTGAAAACCATAGCTTCAGCCGCTTGATCTGCCTTGATTTTTCGTTGTTTTGCTTTTGAAAACCAATAGGTGCCAGCGCCAGAAGCTATCAATATCAGGGATATGCCGCCAGCTAGGGCCGCGGCCAATACAAAGGCCGGGTTGCCCCGGCCTTGTTGTGATGCCATCCGCCGCAATTAGTTCACTGCGGCGATCCTGGCGGCTGCGGCAGGCGCGGCCGGCTGGCTCCAGCGCGTCAGCAGTACCTGCCATTTGATGCGCGCCGCGGCCAGATGATGCTCCTTGATATGGCCGTAACCGCGGATGTCCTCGGGAATGGAGGCGATCTCCACGGCCAGCGCCAGCCTGTCGGCGGTAAGGCCGGACAGCAGGTTCTCTATGCACTGGCGGTACTCGACGATCAGCGCGCGCTCGGTGCGGCGTTCTTCGGTGCGCCCGAACGGATCCAGCGCCGTGCCGCGCAAGCCCTTCATCCTGGCCAGCACGCCCATGGCCTGGCGCATCCAGGGGCCGTAGGACTTCTTGACCAGATGGCCTTGCTCGTCCTTGCGGGCCGAGGTCGGCGGCGCCAGATGGTGGACGATTTTGTAGTCGCCCTCGAACATCTCGGTTATCTGCCGGGTGAAGGCCGCGTCGGTGTGCAGGCGCGCCACCTCGTACTCGTCCTTGTAGGCCATGAGCTTGAACAGATAGCGCGCCACGGCCTGCGACAGCCGCGTGCCCTGGCCCAGGGGCTCTTCCACCGCCCGCACCTTGGCCACGAAGTCCTGGTATTGCTGGGCATAGGCCGCGTTCTGGTAGCCGGTGAGGAACTCCACGCGCTTGGCCAGCATTTCATCGAGCGAAGGCTTTTTGACGAACTGGATCACCTGCGCGGCCTGGAACAGCGCGCGCACGGCGTTCAGGTCATGGGCGCAGCGGCGGCCCCATTCGAAGGCAGCCTGGTTGTTGCTCACCTGCACGCCGTTGAGCTCCATGGCACGCATGATGGATGCATGGGACAGCGGCACGCGCCCCTTCTGCCAGGCGTAGCCCAGCATCATGGGGTTGGCATAGATGCTGTCGCCCAGCAGGGCCGTCGAGGCCTTCTCGGCATCGAAGATGCCGACGGCATCGGCACCCACGGCCTCGGCCAGGACCGCGGCGCAGCGCGACTCGGGCGACTGCCAGTCGGGGTTGCCGACAAAGGCCGCCGTGGGCGAGGCATGGCTGTTGAGCGCGATGAAGGTGCGGCCCGGCTGCATCGCGGCCATGGTGGTCGGCGTGGCCGCGACTATGGGGTCGCAGCCTATGATCAGGTCGGCCTTGGCCATGTCCACCTTGGTGGTGTAGATGGCGTCGGCGCGGTTGGCGATCTGGATATGGCTCCAGGTGGAGCCGCCCTTCTGCGCCAAGCCCGCCGCATCCTGGGTGATCACGCCCTTGCCTTCGAGGTGGGCGGCCATGCCCAGCAGCGAGCCTATGGTGATCACCCCCGTACCGCCCACGCCGGCCACGACGATGCCCCAGGCCTGCTCGGCCACGGGCAGCACCGGATCGGGCAGCTGGGGCAGGGCGTCGAGATTGCCCTTCTTCTCCTTCTTGGGCTTTTTCAGCTGCCCGCCCTCTATGGTCACAAAGCTGGGGCAGAAGCCCTTGACGCAGGAATAGTCCTTGTTGCAGCTGTTCTGGTTGATGCGGCGCTTGCGGCCGAACTCGGTCTCCACGGGCTCCACCGACAGGCAGTTGGACTGCACCGAGCAGTCACCACAGCCCTCGCAGACCAGCTCGTTGATGATCACGGTCTTGTCGGGCGTGCTCAGGGTGCCGCGTTTGCGGCGGCGGCGCTTTTCGGTGGCGCAGGTCTGGTCGTAGATGATGGCGGTGCAGCCCGCGATCTCGCGGAACTCGCGCTGGATGCGGTCCAGCTCGTCGCGGTGGTG
>JAFAIY010000395.1 GCA_019236485.1 Comamonas sp.
CTGACCTGGTAGCGCAGGATTTCGCCGACCAGGCTCGAAGCCTGGATCTGCGGCTGCACGCCGTTGGGCAGGTTCACATTGGCCTGCAGATTGTTGGCCACCTGGGAGAGGGCGAAGTAGTAGTCCGTGCCGTATTTGAAAGTGACGCGAACGAACGAGAGCCCGTAGAACGAGGTGGAACGGATGTTCTCCACATTGGGCGTGGTGGCGAGTCCGATTTCCATGGGGCGCGTGTAATAGCGCTCCATTTCCTCGGCGGACATGCCCGATGCCTGGGCCGTGATTTCGAGAATCACGGGGGCGGGGTTGGGGTAGGCCTCCACATTGAGCTTGGAGAAGGCAAACAGGCCGGCACCCATGAATGCCAGCAGAGCCAGCAAGACAATGGGACGGCGCGACAGCACAAAGGCCAGCAAGGGTCTGAACACGGCAATACTCCTGAATCGGACGCAGCTTTACTGGGCTTCGGTCTCGTACAGACTGCTCAGGAACAGCGCATTCTGGCGCGCAATCAGCTGGCTGCCGTTGAGGCCCTGCTGAATCTGCACCCAGCCGTCGGCGGTCTTGCCGCGCACCACGGTGGCCTTGGTGAACAGCGGGCCCTTGGCATCCTTGCCCATGGCCAGCCACACCACGTCGCGGCCGCTGCCTTCGCGCACCACGGCCTGGGTCGGGACGGCCAGGCTGTCTTCGGCAGCCGCCACGGTGATGTTGAAGTCCGCCGTCATCTGCGGGCGCAGCACATGCTCGGGATCGGCCACCTCGGCGCGCACCACGAAGCGCCGGCTGTCGGCGTCCACGCTGTCGCCCACATAGGAGACCTTGCCTTCAAAGCTCTTGCCCGGCCAGGCCGAGACGCGGACCTGCACGGGCTGGCCCAGGCGGTACTGGCTGAACTCCGATTCCGGCACGCTGGCCACCATCCACAGCGTGCGCATATCGGAGATCACGATGGGCGCGGGGTCCGTGCCGGGCTGCACCAGCTGTCCGGGCTGGGCCGAGCGCTCCGTGACGCGGCCGGCAATCGGGCTCTTGACCGCAAATTCGAGGCCGATCTTGCGGTCGCGCTCGATCTTGCCGACATCGGCCTCGCTCAGATCGAACAGGCGCAGATTCTGCCGCGCCGCATCGTAGGCGGCCTTGGCGCTTTGCTGATCCGTCTGGGCCTGCAGATATTCCTTCTGGGGAATGCTGCTGTCCTTGGCCAGCGTCTCTGCCCGCTTGAGGGTCTCGTTGGCATTGTGCAAGGTGGCGCTGGCCGTGATCAGCGTGGAGGCGGCCTGGGCCATGTCGGGCACGGCCACCGTGTAGAGCACCTGTCCGGCCTTCACATCGTCGCCGGCCTTGACCAGCACCTGGGAAACGCGCCCCTGGTAGGGCGAGAACACCTTGCTGGTGCGGTTCTGGTTGAAGTCGATGACGCCTATGGAGTGGCGCACATTGGTGAACGCATGGGTCTCGGGATGGCCCACGTCAAAGCTGGCCAACTGGTCGGGCTGAATGCGGACCATGCCTTTGTCGACCTTGCCGGAGATGGCAGCGACCGGTGTCTCCTCGGCCTGGGCATTGTGCGAGCCGGCATAGATGATGCCGCCCACGAGCGCCACGCAGGCGAGGGCGACGGCCACGATGATGGTGGTGCGCTTCTTGGGAGAAATACTTTGGGGTACTGGGGTGGACATGTTGGGCCATCCTTGAGTTCAAGCTGCTCGGAAAGTGGCCGGACCCGTCTTGCAGACGTAGTCCAACCACTGTGCAGCCGAACATAAGCCCGGCAAGCTTTACATCAGCTTTAAGTTTCGTCCTCGTCGCCGCTGGCGGCGTCGATTTCCAGCCGCTGGACCTCGCAGGGCAGGGTGATCTCGAAGCAGGCTCCCAGCCCCGGCTTGTGGATCAGTGCGAACCTGCCGCCCAGGCGCTCCACGATGCGCTGGGCAATCGACAGGCCCAGGCCCGAGCCATCCGGCTTGCCGTGGCTGCCGCGCCAGAACGGCAGCAGCAGCTTCTCGCGCGACTGGTCATCCAGCGCCGGGCCGTCGTCCTGCACCTGCACGATCAGGCTGTTTTCATGGTGATGCAGCAGCAGGGCTATATGCGTGCCGCCATAGCGTATGGCGTTGTCCAGCAGATTGGAGATGACCTCGCCCAGCAGTATGGGCGAGCCCAGGAGAAAGAATTCCTGGCGCGGATCGACATGGTTCTGGACCGTCAAGGTCTTGCCCGCGGCCTCGGCATGGCCGCGCCAGCGCGGCGCCGGCTCCAGCACGGCCTCCACGGCGTCGAAGCGCTCGGGCTCGGCGCTCGAATCCTCGGCCACGCGTGCATAGGCCAGCAGCTGCTTGACCAGGCGCGCGCCGCGGGTCGCGACCTCATCGAGCTGGGCCAGCACCTCGGCATCCATGGGTTGCAGCGGGTCGGCCTTCTGTATGCGCCGCATGTCGCCGACCAGCAGGCGTATGCCGGCCATGGGCGTCTGCAGCTGGTGGGCGGCATCGGCGATAAAGCGGCGCTGCTCGGTGACCGAGGCCTGCAGCCGCTGCAGCAGGGAGTTGGTGTGGGCCACGAGCTCGCGCAGTTCCTGCGGCACCTGCTCCACGGGCAGCGGCGAGAGATTGTCGTCGCCATGGGCCACGACCAGCGCGCTGAGCTGGCGCGCCGGGGATAGCGCGTGGCGGATGCTGTAGTAGAACAGCGGAATGATGAGAAAACCGGCCAGCAGGGCCGGAAGAAAAATCGCCGTGGCGATCTCGTCCTTGACCTGGCGGCGCTTTTCCTTGGACTCGGCCACGATCACCCAGACGGCTTCGTCGCTGGCGGCCGGTTGCAGGCGCTGGGCCACGACTCTGAGCGGCGTGCCGTGGCGGCTGAGGTGGTCGAAGAAAATCGCCTGCCGCTCATGGCGCTGCTCGATCTCGGGAATGTCCAGCTGCAGATCGCCGACCAGCTTGCGGCCGCTTTCGGTGTGCACCGAATAGTGGCTCAGCGACAGCGAGTCAAACACCAGGGAGTCGGCGGTCTCCTTGCTGGCCGCGAAGCTGGCGACGCCCTCGTTCCAGCGCAGCTGTGCCGACAGGGCCTGGGCATCGTCGGCCAGCAGCCGGTCGAACGAGGTGCTGGTGCTGCGTCCGGCCAGCAGATAGGCGGCGCTGGTGGCCAGCACCGCGCAGGCCACCCACAGCGAGACCACGGGCAGCATCAGCTGCTTGAGCAGGCTGGGCTTGATCCAGCCCAGGGGGTTCAGGTTCAGGCGGTTGCCGCGTGCGCTCACAGCAGCTCCAGCGCATAGCCCACGCCGCGCAGCGTGACGATGTTCACCCCCGCCGGCGCCAGCTTGCGGCGCAGCTTGAGGATGTAGATTTCCACGGAGTTGGCGCTGAAATTGCTCTCCCAGCTCGACATGGCCGAGATGATGCGCGACTTGGGCACGGCGCTGCCGTGCGAGGACATCAGCAGCTCCAGCAGCGCGGCTTCGCGCGGGCTCAGCGCCAGCCGCTCCTGGCCGAAGTACAGCTCCTTGGTGTCGGTGTTGAAGCGCAGATTGCCCTGGCTCAGCAGATTGCTGGCATTGCCGCTGCGCCGGCGCGTGACGGCCCTGAGGCGGGCCACCAGCTCCTCGGGCTCGAAGGGCTTGGCCAGATAGTCGTCGGCGCCGTTGTTCAGCCCCTGCAGCCGGCTGGTGAGCCCGTCATTGGCGGTGAGAATGACCACGGCCAGATCCATGCCCTGGCTGCGCCAGCGCGAGAGCACCTCCAGGCCACCGCGCCGGGGCAGGCCCAGGTCCAGCACGGCCGCGTCATAGTCCTGCGTTGCCGTTGCGGAAAGGGCGTATTCGCCATCGGTGACGGCATCGACCTGCCAGCCTTCGGCCTGCAGCATGCGGCTTATGCCCAGTCGCAGGGCGGGATCATCTTCAACAACAAGTACACGCATGGTTTAGGTCAGTGAAATGCTTGGGTGTGCCGGCCGCCATTTTTGCGCCAAATGCGCAGTACCGGTGTGCTCGTGCCGGTTTGTGGCCCTGCCGCGGTCCGGAGGCTGGGACATAATGGACTATTTCCGTCTTACACACCGATATCCCCCATGCCCGCATACCGCTCCAAAACCTCCACCGGCGGCCGCAACATGGCCGGTGCGCGCGCCCTGTGGCGTGCCACCGGCATGAAAGATGGCGACTTCGACAAGCCCATCATCGCCATCGCCAACTCCTTCACCCAGTTCGTGCCCGGCCATGTGCACCTGAAGGATCTGGGTCAGCTGGTGGCGCGCGAGATCGAGGCCGCGGGCGGCGTGGCCAAGGAATTCAACACCATCGCCGTGGACGACGGCATTGCCATGGGCCACGACGGCATGCTGTATTCGCTGCCCAGCCGCGACCTGATCGCCGACTCGGTCGAGTACATGGTCAACGCCCACTGCGCCGATGCTCTGGTGTGCATCTCCAACTGCGACAAGATCACGCCCGGCATGCTGATGGCCGCCATGCGTTTGAACATTCCGGTGATCTTCGTCTCCGGCGGCCCTATGGAAGCCGGCAAGACCAAGCTGGCCAACCCCACCACCCATGTGATGGAGTTCAAGAAGCTGGATCTGGTGGACGCCATGGTGATCGCGGCCGACCAGAGCTACACCGATGAGCAGGTAGCCGAGGTCGAGCGCTCGGCCTGCCCCACCTGCGGCTCTTGCTCGGGCATGTTCACGGCCAACTCCATGAACTGCCTGACCGAGGCCCTGGGCCTGTCACTGCCCGGCAACGGCACCGTGGTCGCCACCCATGCCGATCGCGAGCAGCTGTTCAAGCGCGCGGGTCGCCGCATTGTGGAGCTGGCCCGCGAGTACTACGAGCAGGAAGACGAATCCGTGCTGCCACGCGCCGTGGGCTTCAAGGCCTTCGAGAACGCGATCACGCTGGACATCGCCATGGGCGGCTCCACCAACACCATCCTGCACCTGCTGGCCATCGCCCAGGAAGCCGGCATAGACTTCACCATGGCCGACATCGACCGCCTGTCGCGCGTCGTGCCCCAGCTGTGCAAGGTCGCGCCCAACACGCAGAAGTACCACATCGAAGACGTGCACCGCGCGGGCGGCATCATGGCCATCCTTGGCGAGCTGGAGCGCGCGGGCAAGCTGCACACCGATGTGCCCACCGTGCATGCCAAGACCATGGGCGAGGCCCTGGCCCAGTGGGACATAGTTCGCACGCAGGACGAGGCCGTGCGCCACTTCTACCTGGCCGGCCCCGCCGGCATCCCCACCCAGGTGGCTTTCAGCCAGAACACCCGCTGGCCCAGCCTGGACCTGGACCGCGCCGAAGGCTGCATCCGCTCCTACGACCATGCGTTCAGCAAGGAGGGCGGCCTGGCTGTGCTGACCGGCAATATTGCCGAAAAAGGCTGCGTGGTGAAGTCCGCCGGCGTGGACGAGTCCATCCTGGTCTTCGAAGGCCCGGCCCATGTGGTCGAGTCCCAGGACGAGGCCGTGGAACATATTCTCCATGACAAGGTCAAGGCCGGCGACGTGGTCATCGTGCGCTACGAAGGCCCCAAGGGCGGCCCCGGCATGCAGGAAATGCTGTATCCGACCAGCTACCTCAAGTCCAAGGGCCTGGGCAAGGCCTGCGCGCTGCTGACCGACGGCCGCTTCTCGGGCGGTACCTCGGGCCTGTCCATAGGCCACTGCTCGCCCGAAGCCGCTGCGGGCGGCGCGATCGGCCTGGTGCGTGACGGCGACCGCATCCGCATCGACATTCCCAAGCGCAGCATCGATGTGCTGCTCAGCGCCGAAGAGCTGGCCAAGCGCCGCGAAGAGCAGAACATCCAGGGTTGGAAGCCTGTCCAGCCGCGCCCGCGCAAGATTTCGGCAGCGCTCAAGGCCTATGCCAAGCTGGTGACCAGCGCGGACACGGGTGCCGTGCGCGATCTGTCGCTGCTCGACGACTGAGTTACTTTTGTTGCCTTGTGGCGCCGGCACGCCCATGCGTGTTGACGCACAATCAGCAGCCGCCCGATCTGAGTCGGGCGGCTGTTTTTATTGCGCCGCGAGAAAGTGAAGTCCATGCCAGC
>JAFAIY010000472.1 GCA_019236485.1 Comamonas sp.
AAACACGATTATCACTCGCGTGCTCACCAGCGTGCAGCAGCTGGATGCACAAACCTGGAATGCGCTGCTGGCCTCGCAAACCACGCCCACCCCCTTCATGCGCCACGAGTACCTGGCCGCCATGGAGTGCAGCGGCAGCGCCACGCCCGAGACCGGCTGGACGGCCCGCATCGTCACCATCTGGGATGGGGACGAGTTGCTGGCGGCCTGCCCGCTGTATCTCAAGGCCCATTCATACGGGGAATATGTGTTCGACTGGGCCTGGGCCCGCGCCTATGAGCAGCATGGCCAGCCCTACTACCCCAAGGCCGTGCTGGCCGTGCCCTTCACTCCCGTGCCCGGCTCGCGCCTGCTGGCCCGCAGCCCCCTGCTACGAGTGGCGCTGGTGCGGGCGGTACAGGAATGGGCGGCCGCCATGCAGCTGTCCTCGCTGCACCTGCTGTTCGGCGACGCCGATGATCTGGCGGCCTGCGAGCAGGCGGGCTGGATGCTGCGCAGCGGCCTGCAGTTTCACTGGTCGAACAGCGCCGGCCCGGCCTGGCAGGACTTCGAGGGGTTTCTGGCCTCGCTGAACCAGGATAAGCGCAAGAAGATACGCCAGGAGCGGCGCAAGGTCAGCGAAGCCGGCGTGAGCTTCAGAACCCTGGCCGGCCCGGAGATCAGTGCGGCGGACTGGGCGTTCTTCTACCGCTGCTACGAGCGCACTTATCTTGAGCATGGCAACCCGCCCTATCTGAGCCCCGAGTTCTTCGCAGCCATGGAGCGGACCATGCCCGAGAACTGGGTCATGTTCATCGCCGAGCGCGAGCGCCAGCCCATCGCCTGCAGCTTGATAGCAGTTAGCGCCGATCCGGCCAGGGTTTCAGCCTCAAAACCGGCTGAAACCATGACTGATCAGGCGCTGCCGGCTATCAAAACCAGGGCCGCCTATGGCCGCTACTGGGGCGCGCTGGAGCGCGTGGACTGCCTGCACTTCGAGGCCTGCTACTACCAGCCCATAGAGTGGTGCATCGCCCATGGCTTTGCCAGCTTCGAAGGCGGCGCCCAGGGCGAGCACAAGATGGCCCGCGCCCTGCTGCCCGTGGCCACGCCCAGCGCCCACTGGGTGGCCCACCCGGCGTTTGCCGATGCGATTGCGCGCTTTCTGGACCGGGAAGGCGCGGGCATGGCCGGCTATGTGCAGGAGCTTCAGGCACACAGCCCGCTGCGGCGCGGCGCCCCGCCCGCCGCATGAAAAAAGGCCGCTTTGCAGCGGCCTTTTTTAACGCAGGAGCGGCTCAGAAGCTCTCCCACTCCTCTTCTTTAACCGCGGCCTTGGCCGTGCCATGGCCGGCCAAGGCCTGGGGCGCGCTCCGGGCAAGGCGCTGAGCCGCGGCCTGGGCCATGGGCGGGCGCCGTACAGGGACTGCGCTCACGGCCTTGGCCGCCGCGCCGGGGCGCTGCTCGTACAAGGCATTGGCGGGCAGCTGGAACGCCGCCACCGCGGCCACCAGATCCTGCGCCTGCTTGCGCAGCGCGCCGGCAGCGGCCGCGCTTTCCTCGACCAGGGCCGCATTCTGCTGCGTGGTCTGGTCCATCTGGGTCACGGCCTCGCCCACCTGGGCCACGCCCTGGCTCTGCTCGTGGCTGGCGGCGCTGATCTCGGCCATGATGTCCGTCACGCGGCGTATGGCCGCCACGATGTCGGCCATGGTCGCACCGGCCCGGTCCACCAGCTGCGAGCCCTGCTCCACGCGTTCCACACTGGTATTGATCAAGGCTTTGATCTCCTTGGCGGCCTCGGCGCTGCGCTGGGCCAGGGTGCGCACCTCGCCGGCCACCACGGCAAAGCCGCGGCCCTGCTCGCCGGCACGCGCGGCTTCCACGGCCGCGTTCAGCGCCAGGATATTGGTCTGGAAAGCGATGGAGTCGATGACGCCGATGATGTCCGCGATCTGGTGGCTGCTGTCGTTGATGCCCTTCATGGTCTCGACCACTTCGGCCACCACGGCGCCGCCCTGCTCGGCCACCTGCGAGGCATTGGCGGCCATCTGGTTGGCGGCGCGCGCGTTGTCGGCATTCTGGCGCACGGTGGAGCCCAGCTGCTCCATGGAGGCCGCGGTCTCTTCGAGAGCGCTGGCCTGTTCCTCGGTCCGGCTCGAAAGGTCGGCATTGCCCGAGGCGATCTGGGCGCTGGCCGAGGCCACGCCTTCCGCATTCAGGCGCACCGTGCGAACGGTCTGCACCAGGCTGGTCTGCATGCGCTCCAGCGCATGGAGCAGCTGGCCGGTCTCGTCATGGCGCTCCACATGGATGAGGCCGCTCAGATCGCCTCCGGCCACGCGGTCCGCGGCCTTGACGGCCTGCTCCAGCGGCGCGCGTATGGAGCGCACCAGCCAGATGCCCGCCGTCACCGCCAACAGCACGGCCGCCACGGCCGCGATCAGCAGCATCGTGACCGAGCGCTCGTACACGGCCTCGGCCAGCCTGGCCTCGTTCCTGGCCATGTCGCCGTTGTACTGGGTGAGTTTTTTCAGCGTGGCCGATGATGCGTTGTAAACCTTCAGCGACTCGGCGCCCAGCAGCTCCCTGGCCTGCTCCTGGTTGCCGCTGCGGGAAAGCGCGAACAGCTGCTTGTTCAGCTCCACATAGTGCTCGCGCTCGGCGAGAAACTGGGTATAGAGGTCTCTTTCCTCCTTGGCAAAGATCAGAGGCTCATAGATTTTCTTGTCTTCCGCCAGGCGATTCTGCAAATCGACAAACTGCTTTTCCACCTCGGCCATATAAGCCGGGTCGCTGCTGTTGACATGGCGCAGTTCCAGCAGCCGCGCCCGCACCAGTTCGGTGTTCATCGCATTGATGATTTCCACGCTGGGCAGCGCATTATCGGTAATGGTCTCGGTACTGCCGCGCATGGAGCGCAGCTGCGTCAGCGCCACCAGCACCACGGCCAGCAGCAGGAATACGAGAACGCCAAAGACACCCAGGATACGGGTGGATATTTTGATGCTCTTCATGGAAGCACCCCTCTCTTTTCTCATTGAATTTATTATGAGCGCCGGCAAAATGGAAAAGCGCTGCATGAAATTGATATATTTTTCCGAGAATATCCATTCACAGACGGCATCATCCGAATAATCCTTAAATCCGTCTGCTTGTTATTTTCTTAGCACGCAATACTTACAGCATCCTTTTCATCACCCCGCGATTCAATTGCTTTCTGAGATTCAATATCAAATATCAGCTTGATTAGACTTGGATTAAATCACCCCACAGGACCCCAAGCTTGCACAGACAACTTGATCCATGTCAAGAAAAATTGCATAGACAAATGAAAACAGGCTGCAACTGCAGCCTGT
>JAFAIY010000503.1 GCA_019236485.1 Comamonas sp.
CAGGTCGCACGGCACGCCGGATGAACTGCGCACACCCAGCAAAACCCGCGTCGAGGTCGTAAAGCTACAGGGCTATGCCATCGGGCGGTTTCATTTCGAACCCGGATGGCGTTGGTCCGAATGCATCAAGCCCGTGGTGAAGACAGAATATTGCCAGCTCTCCCATGTGGGACATGTTGTTTCGGGAAAGCTCATCGTTCGCATGCAGGACGGCACTCAGAAAATGCTCAGTGCCGGAGAGTCCTACGCCATCCCGCCGGGTCACGATGCCTGGGTCGAAGGCAGCGAGCCCTTTGTCGGCCTTGAGGTGCTGAGCGCCGACGTTTACGCCAAACCTTCCGAATAACTCAGGTGCAAGTGCTTTATTGATTCGGCGGCTGGGCGCCAGGCCATGAGCTCGGGGTTCGTTCCCTGCCCTGGCAGCGATGAAATCACAGGCGACAAATCAAACGGTAATCCGTTGATTTGCAAAAAGAAAAAAGGGTTCAATGCAGTGCATTGAACCCTTTGGATGAATGGTGGAGCTGGGGGGAATTGAACCCCCGTCCGTAAGCCTTCGCCGGACAGATCTACATGTTTAGTGCTCTGTTTTAAATCTCGCCATCCAAACCCCGCAGGCACACGCTGCTTGGATAGCCAGCTTCCTTAAATCTTGCCGAATACCAAGAAGCCCGGTACCCAGCCAGCTGATGTGAATTCCCTTGCAGCCGGGAGGTATTGCTACCCCCTTGCCCAGCCCATCAGCGTGCTGTTGCAAGGCTCACCGGATTAAGCGGCGAGTGCGAAACGTTCGTCGTTTGCAGTTAGTTTTGTGAATGGAGATTTACGAGCGTCACTCAAGCTCGACATGCACCGCACCGGTCCCGAACCCACGTCGAAACCAGGACAGCCCCTCAATAGCTATTTTAGCCTCTTCCCAGCAATTTCAAGAGCTCGATTGGAGAATTGATGTGTGCATCTGCGCCCCAGTGCGAAGTATCGGCCTTGGAGCCCAGATATCCGTAGCGGGCGGCCACGGTTTTCATGCCCGCCGCCAGGCCGGCCTGGATGTCACGCTCGTCATCCCCCACATAAATGCAGTGCTCGGGCGCGACCTGCATGCGTCGTGCGGCCTCGAGCAAGGGGGCGGGATGCGGCTTGGAATGCGGGGTGGAGTCGCCGCTGACCACGGCCGCGGCATTTGCGAACAGCGGCATCTGGCGCGTCAGCGGGTCCGTGAAACGCATGGACTTGTTGGTCACCACGCCCCAGGCCAAGGAGGCCGACTCCAGGGTGTTGATCAGGTCCGACACGCCATCGAAAGCATAGGTTCTATGCGTCATGCATTGCTCGTAGTTGCGAAAGAACTCCTCCCGCATCTCGGCAAAGCCCATGGAATCCGGCGTCATGCCGAAAGCGATCCCAAGCATGCCGCGCGCGCCCGCACCCGCCATATGCCGGTAGGCATTGAGCGGCAGCGAAGGCATGCCGCGGTCGATGCGCATCTTGTCCGCAGCGGCGCCCAGATCCGGCGCACTGTCGATCAAAGTGCCATCCAGATCGAAGAGAACGGCTTTCACATGTGTCCACATGCTGATCACTCCTGCGGGCGACGGGTGGCCAGCATATAGTTGACCGAGGTATCGTTGCTGAGCCAGTAGCGGCCCGAGACGGGATTGTGCTCCAGTCCCTTGCTGCCCTGGACATCCAGCCCGGCATCGCGCGCAAAGCGGGCCAGTTCGCTGGGGCGCAGCAGCTTCGCATATTCATGCGTGCCCTTGGGAATCATCTTGAGCACATACTCGGCGGCCACGATCGCCAGCCCGAATGCCTTGGCATTGCGGTTGATGGTGGAAAAGAACACCCAGCCGCCGGGTTTGACCAGGGTGGCACAGGCATGCACGACGGAAGCCGGGTCGGGCACATGCTCGAGCATTTCCATGCAGGTCACCACATCGAAGGAAGCCGGCCGCTCCTGGGCCAGCTGCTCGACGCTGACCTCGTGGTACTGGATATTGGGGGTACCGGTTTCCAGCGCATGCAGCTGCGCCACGCGCAGCGCCTTGGTGGCGAGATCGACACCCATGACCTCCGCTCCCTTGCGGGCCATGGAGTCCGCCAGGATGCCGCCGCCACAACCGACGTCCAACACCCGCTTGCCCTGCAACGGCGCCAGAGCATTGATCCAGTCCAGCCTCAGCGGGTTGATCTGGTGCAGGGGCTTGAATTCACTCTCAGGGTCCCACCAGCGGTGAGCCAGGCTTGAGAACTTTTCCAGTTCTGCCGGGTCGGCATTGATCGTGTTGTTCATCCTGCCATTGTCGGCGATTACGAGAGCGGATCAGGCATAAAAAAAGCCCCGTTGCCGGGGCTTTCTTGTGTCGCAATCAAAGATTACTGAGCAGCGCGAGTGCCCACCACTTCGATTTCCACGCGACGGTTCTTGGCGCGGCCAGCAGCAGTCTTGTTGTCTGCCACGGGTTGGCTCTTGCCCTTGCCTTCGGTGTACACGCGGCTCTTTTCGATGCCCTTGGACACCAGATAAGCCTTCACGGCTTCAGCGCGACGCACCGACAGCTTCTGGTTGTAAGCCACGGAACCGATGGAGTCGGTGTGACCCACGGCGATGACCACTTCCAGGTTGATGTCCTTGATCTTGCCGGTCAGGTCGTCCAGCTTGGCCTTGCCTTCGGGCTTCAGCACCGACTTGTCGAAGTCGAAGAAAGCGTCAGCCGAGTAGGTAACCTTGGAGGCCACGGCAGGCTGGGGAGCGGGAGCAGGAGTAGGAGCAACAGCGGCGGGAGCAGGAGCTGCAGCAGCCTTCAGAGCGCCGTCGCAATCGGCAGCGGCCGTTGCGGGCGTCCAGCTGGCATCGCGCCAGCACAGTTCGTTCGTGCCGTTCTTCCACACCAGCTCGCTGGTGCCATTCTGCCAGTTGTCGATAGTCTTGCCACCGTCAGCAGCCTTCACTTGTGCGCCAGCGGCCGTCACGAGGGCAGCAGAGGCAAACAACATCGCCACTTTGTTCAGTTTCTTCATGGTTCTCCTCTTGGGGAAAAAGCCGCAGCAGGGCTGCGAATTTGTGGACGTCATCAGTGACCATCACCAAAAACGTTGAAACGATTGTGCCATACGTAACATGCAAGAGTGTTGTCAACCGGGCACCAACAAGTAGGACAGCTGCGTAATTCCCGAGTTATGTTGCTCTGCTGCCACAGGCCATTCGACCTAAAATGGTTGTTTTCCAGCCGTCAAAGTATCGCTAGACATGACCCAGTTTGCTAAAGAAACTCTGCCCATCAGCCTTGAAGAGGAGATGCGTCGCAGTTATCTCGATTACGCCATGAGCGTGATCGTGGGCCGGGCGCTTCCTGATGCGCGCGATGGCCTCAAGCCCGTGCACCGCCGCGTTCTGTACGCGATGCACGAACTCAATAACGACTGGAACCGGCCTTATAAGAAGTCGGCCCGTATCGTCGGTGACGTGATCGGTAAATATCACCCTCACGGCGACAGCGCGGTCTACGACACCATCGTGCGCATGGCCCAGGACTTCTCGCTGCGCCATATGCTGGTCGACGGCCAGGGCAACTTCGGCTCGGTGGACGGCGACAGCGCCGCCGCCATGCGTTATACGGAAATCCGCCTCTCCAAGATCGCCCACGAAACCCTGGCCGATATCGACAAGGAGACCGTGGACTTCGGCCCCAACTACGACGGCTCCGAGCAGGAGCCCTTGGTGCTGCCCACGCGCCTGCCCAATCTGCTGGTCAACGGATCCTCGGGCATTGCGGTGGGCATGGCCACGAATATTCCACCGCACAACCTCAACGAGGTGGTGGACGCCTGCCTGCACCTGCTGCAGAACCCCGAGGCCTCGATCGACGAGCTGATGGAGATCATTCCCGCGCCGGACTTCCCCACGGCCGGCATCATCTACGGCATCAACGGCGTCAAGGAAGGCTACCGCACGGGCCGCGGCCGCGTGGTGATGCGCGCCAAGTGCCATTTCGAGGACATTGACAGAGGCCAGCGCCAGTCCATCATCGTTGACGAGCTGCCCTACCAGGTCAACAAGAAGACGCTGCAAGAGCGCATGGCCGAGCTGGTGCACGAGAAGAAGATCGAAGGCATCAGCCATATCCAGGACGAGTCCGACAAGTCCGGCATGCGCCTGGTGATCGAGCTCAAGCGCGGCGAAGTGCCCGAGGTGGTGCTCAACAATCTGTACAAGCTGACCCAGCTGCAGGACACCTTCGGCATGAATATGGTGGCGCTGGTCAACGGCCAGCCCAAGCTGTGCAACCTCAAGGACCTGATCGAGGTCTTCCTGCAGCACCGCCGCGAAGTGGTGACGCGCCGCACGGTGTTCGAGCTGCGCAAGGCGCGCGACCGC
>JAFAIY010000610.1 GCA_019236485.1 Comamonas sp.
AGAGCGCCCCGAACGCCTGGGTCCGGGAGCCGCACCTAGCGAGCAAGTTTGGGGGCCATATTTCATTGGAATTATCCGCGTGATCCTGCGCCACACATTCACTCCTCACAACAATACGCGCCTGTCCCATCTGTGCGGACCGGCAGATGTGCATCTGCGCACCATAGAGATCGCACTGGGCGTCAAGATTGCCCACCGCCACGAACAGTTCAAGATCGACGGCACCAAGGCCAAGGCCAACAACACGCTGGAAATGCTGCAGGCGCTCTACGAGATCGCCGACGACCCCATCGCCGAGGACACCTTGCAGCTGATGCTGGCCAGCGACACCGAGATGCTCGAAGCCTCCCAGGACCTGCCCCAGCTGACCACGCGCCGCGCCGATCTGCGCGCGCGCACGCCCAACCAGGCCCTGTACCTGGAGAACATTGCCAGCCATGACATCACTTTCGGCATAGGCCCGGCGGGCACGGGCAAGACCTATCTGGCCGTGGCCTGCGCCGTCGATGCGCTGGAGCGCAGCAATGTGCAGCGCATCGTGCTGACCCGCCCGGCCGTGGAGGCCGGCGAGCGCCTGGGCTTTCTGCCCGGCGACCTGACGCAGAAGGTCGACCCCTATCTGCGCCCGCTGTACGATGCGCTCTACGACCTCATGGGCTACGACAAGGTGCAGAAGGCCTTCGAGCGCAACGCACTGGAGATCGCGCCGCTGGCCTTTATGCGCGGGCGCACGCTGAACAATGCCTTCGTGATCCTGGACGAGGCCCAGAACACCACGCCCGAACAGATGAAGATGTTCCTGACCCGCATCGGCTTCGGCGCCAAGGCCGTGGTCACGGGCGACGTCAGCCAGATCGACCTGCCCAAGGGCATGCCCAGCGGCCTCATCGATGCCGAGCGCGTGCTCAGGCGCGTCAAAGGCATCTCCATCAACCATTTCACCAGCGCCGACGTCGTACGCCACCCACTGGTGGCGCGCATCGTGGACGCCTACGATGCCAGAGGCCGGGTGTCGGAAGGCACTTCGGCGCCCAAGCACCGCACCCGCACCCCTCGCACCCTGCCCACGGCGGACGAGCTTTAAGCAAACTCCATAGCTGATGGTGCTTGATGCATCAGCGCTACAAGCCAAAATGTCTTTGAATCAACTGCAACTTTCCCTGCAATTCGGCCGCTTTCCCGAAGCCGCCGCCCACCGCGAGCTGCTGAGCCGCAGCAAGGTCACGAGCTGGATCCGCCATGCGCTGGCCGTGGATGCCGAGATCACCGTGCGCATCGTCGATGCCGAGGAAGGCCAGAGCCTGAACCGCGAGTACCGCCACAAGGACTATGCGACCAATGTGCTGACCTTCGACTACCAGCAGGAGCCCACGGTGATGGCCGATCTGGTGCTGTGCGCGCCCGTGGTCGAGCGCGAGGCCCAGGAGCAGAACAAGTCGCTGGAGGAGCACTACGCCCACCTGCTGGTGCACGGCACGCTGCATGCCCAGGGCTGGGACCACGAGACCAGCGAGCAAGATGCCGAAGAAATGGAAGCCTACGAGACCGAGATCATGGCGGAGCTGGGCTTCCAGGACCCCTACGCCAAGTAAGGCCAGCGGCTGGTGCTCATGAAAAAAGAGCTGCCTGCGCCGGACCTGACAGGATTTCGCACGGGATCATGCGAAATTTCCAGTCAGAGCTTGCGCAGGCAGCTCTTGTTTTAAAGGCCCGGGCTTACTCCAGGCTCAGGCCTATATCGCGCACCAGCTGCGCCACGCGCACATCGTCGTTGCGGATCTGCTTGGCAAACAGTTGCTGGCCTTCGCCCACGGGGGTGATGCCCTGCTGCAGCAGGGCCTGGCGCAGCTCGGAGTTCTTCAGCGCACGGTCGGCGTCGCGGGCCAGGGCCTGGACCACGGGGGCCGGCGTGCCCTTGGGTGCGAACAGGCCGAACCAGGCGCCGGCCTCGAAGCCCTTGTAGCTCTCGGCCACCGTGGGCACCTGGGGCAGCAGCGGATGGCGGTGCAGGCCGGAGACGGCCAGCGCGGTCAGCTTGCCGCTCTGGATCTGCGGCAGGGCCGGCGCCACGGCGATCAGCATCACGTCGACCTGGCCGGCCAGCACGTCCTGCAGGCCCTGGGGGCCGCCGCGGTAGGGAATATGGGTGGCAAAAAAGCCCGCGCGCTGCTTGAGCTGCTCCATGGCCAGGTGCTGGGCGCCGCCCGTGCCCGACGAGGCGTAGTTGATCCTGCCCGGGTGGGACTTGGCGAAGCTCACGAACTCCTGCAGGTTCTTGAAGCCCTTGCGCGGATTGGTCACCAGCACGAAGTCGGACTGGCCCAGCTTGGTCACCGGCACCAGATCGTTCTTCACGTCATAGGGCAGATTGCGCTGCACATTGGGCATGATGGTGATGGCGCTGTCGCCGCCCACCAGCAGGGTATAGCCGTCGGCGGGCGACTTGACCACGGCATCCACGGCCGAGACCCCGCCCGCTGCGCCCTTGTTCTCCACCACCACGGGCTGCTTCCATTCCCTGGAAACCAGATTGCCCAGCTGGCGCGCCAGCAGATCGGGCGCGCTGCCCGGGCCGTTGGCGACCACCAGCTTGACGGAGCGCGCCGGAAACTCCGGCTGCTGAGCCATGGCCGCGCCCTGCACACAGGTTGCGGCCAGCAAGGCCCAAGCGCTGCGAGAGAAGAAACGGGGCAGATTCACGGCAAAACTCCTTAACTAGAACAGCGATTGTCAAAACAATTGCTTATTCTTCAAAATACTGTTTTTAAATTTTTTCATTTCCAAAAATCATTAAACATGGGCGGAGCACCGCTTCCTGCGCCTAAGATCGGCGCAGCCAAGGCGCAAAGCCATTCCAAAAACAATCGGGAGACACTATGGAGAACCTGGGCCATATCGCCCTGCTGCTGGCGGCCGCCTTCACCGCCGGCGCGCTCAACGCCGTGGCCGGCGGCGGCAGCTTTCTGACCCTGCCGGCGCTGGTCTTTACCGGCGTGCCCCCCGTGGTCGCCAATGCCACGGGCACGGTGGCCCTGCTGCCAGGCTATATGGCAGGCGCCTGGGGCTTCAAGGACGATATGCAGCCGCCGCCGGGCCTGAGCATGGGCCGGGTGGTGCTGCTGTCGCTGATAGGCGGCTCCCTGGGCGCGGCCCTGCTGCTGTTCACGCCCGACGCCACCTTCCGCAAGGTCGTGCCCTGGCTGCTGCTGGCCGCCACCGCCATGTTCGCTTTCGGCCCGCAGCTGCGCGCCTGGGCCGCGGGCCAGAACGCCGAGCACCAGGCGCCCGGCGTCGCCAGGGCGGCCGCGGGCATGCTGGCCGTTGCCGTGTACGGCGGCTATTTCAACGGCGGCCTGGGCATTCTGCTGCTGGCCCTGTTCGGCCTGCTGGGCCAGACCCAGCTCAATGCCATGAACGGCATGAAGAACCTGGTCTCGGCCCTGCTGACCGCGATCGCCGTAGTCATCTATGCCGTGGGCGGCATTGTGGAATGGCAGCAGGCGCTGCTGATGATGGTGGCGGCCACGGCCGGCGGCTACGGCGGCGCGCGCCTGGCGCGCAGGATTCCGGCCCCTGTCCTGCGCTGGGGGATTGTGGCCACGGGGCTGGTGATGGCCGCGCTGTTCTTCATCAAGGGCTGAGCCTGCCGCCAAAACAAAAAGCCTTCTCGTGACCGAGAAGGCTTTTTTATGAGCACCTAGCGCTTGCTGCGCAAGGGCCGGAGGCCGATCTGGCTGGATTTTTACAGCAGACGCGCCTTGACCGTCTTGCCCTTGACCTTGCCCGCATTGAGCTTGGCGCAGGCCTGGGCCGCAATCCTGCGATCCACGGCCACATAGGTGGAGAAGTCGTTGACGCTGATCTTGCCGATCTGCTCGCGGCCATAGCCGAAGTCCGCGCACATGGCGCCCATCACGTCGCCGGCGCGGATCTTTTCCTTGCGCCCGCCAATGATCTGTATGGTGCACATGGGCGGTACCAGCTCGCCACCGGCCGTGGGCGTGAGTTCGGCCACGGGGAAGAACTCGGAAGAGCGGCCCTGCAGCTGCTCGATCTTGCCCACGCTGCCCATCTCGTCCATGGACACCAGATTCAGCGCCAGGCCCTCGGCATCGCCGCGGCCCGTGCGGCCTATGCGGTGGATATG
>JAFAIY010000149.1 GCA_019236485.1 Comamonas sp.
CGGCGGCATGGGCCGTATCTACCCCTTCACCACCAACCCCGCCGGCGCCACGGGCGACGGCCAGACCATGGCCTGGCGCGCGGGCTGCGCGCTGCGCGACCTGGAGTTCATGCAGTTCCATCCCACGGCCCTGCAGGTGGATGGCAAAGCCGCGGGCCTGGTGTCCGAGGCCCTGCGCGGCGAAGGCGCACTGCTGCGCCTGCCGGACGCGAGCGGCCGGCCCGGCGAGCGCTTCATGCCGCGCCACGACCCGCGTGCCGAGCTCGCTCCGCGCGATATCGTGGCGCGCGCCATCTATGCCGAGATGCAGGAACGCGGCCTGAGCCATGTGCTGCTGGACATCACGCACCAGAGCCGCGCCTGGCTGGAGCAGCACTTCCCGGGCGTGATGGCCTTGTGCGCGGCCCACGGCATCGACATCGCGAGCCAGCCGATTCCCGTCGCGCCCTGCGCCCACTATGCCTGCGGCGGCATAGAGGCCGAGGTGGACGGCACAACCCGCGTGGCCGGGCTGTATGCGATAGGCGAGGTGGCGCGCACCGGCCTGCATGGCGCCAACCGCCTGGCCAGCAACTCCCTGCTGGAATGCGTGGTCATGGGACGTGCCGCGGCACAGTGCATCGCGGCCAGGCCCGGCGCTGCCAGGCCCGGGGTTGATAGCTGGCAGCGCAATCCGGACCAGGGCTGCGGCGCCGAAAACACCGACGACAGGCTGGCGGCGCTACGGCAGCTCATGCACCAGCAGGTGGGCATTGTGCGCAGCGACCGGGGCCTGGCCCAGGCCGCGGAGCAGCTGGCCCTGTGGCGCGAGCAGTGGCGGCCTGCAGAGCCGGCGCTGCGCAACCAGCTCGAGCTCTGCAGCCTGATGGTCGACGCCGCCATGCAGCGCCGGACCAGCGTGGGCGCGCACTGCAATCGCGACCTGCCGCAGGCCGCCTGAAAAACAAAGGCCCGCTGCAGTGCATGCAGCGGGCCCGGGTGTGGAAGACGCGGCGCTCAGGTCTTGGGCAGGGTCACGCCATGCTGGCCCTGGTACTTGCCGTTGCGGTCCTTGTAGCTGGTCTCGCACTGCTCGTCGCCCTGGAAGAACAGCACCTGGGCGCAGCCTTCGCCCGCATAGATCTTGGCGGGCAGCGGCGTGGTGTTGGAGAACTCCAGCGTCACATAGCCTTCCCACTCGGGCTCGAACGGCGTCACGTTGACGATGATGCCGCAGCGCGCATAGGTGCTCTTGCCCAGGCACACGGTCAGCACGTCGCGCGGAATGCGGAAGTACTCCACCGTGCGGGCCAGCGCAAAGCTGTTGGGCGGGATGATGCAGTAGTCGCCCTCGAAATCGACAAAGCTCTTCTCGTCGAAGTTCTTGGGGTCCACCACCGTGCTGTGGATATTGGTGAACACCTTGAACTCGCGCGCGCAACGGATGTCGTAGCCATAGCTCGAAGTGCCGTAGCTGATGATCTTCTTGCCGTCGACCTCACGCACCTGGCCAGGCTCGAAGGGCTCGATCATGCCGTGCTGCTCCGCCATCTGGCGGATCCATTTGTCGCTCTTGATGCTCATTGGGAATCCTGTATCGCTTGATTTTTCATAGCGCCAAGTGGCTATGCAACCAGCGCAAGCCCCCTATTTTGCTTGAGAAACAATGGTTTGCTCAATCAGGCGGTCATCTCCGAGGATGATCATCGCGAACAGCAGCTCGTCCAGATTGCGGGCCTGGCCGGTCTTGCGCGCCAGCAGCGGCGTGCAGCCGGGATTGAGGACCACGAAGTCGGCCTCGCAGCCGGGCTGCAGATTGCCGATCGTGCCGCCCAGGCCCAGAGCGCGCGCAGCGCCCGCCGTGTGCTGCCACCAGAGATTCTGCGGCGACAGGCTCTGGCCCTGCTTGGCATGGCTTTCGCGGCCCACCACATAGGCGGCCTGCATGGTGCGGAACGGCGAGAAGCTCATGCCGCCGCCCACATCGCTGGCCAGGCCGTAAAGCATGCCGGCCGCGTCGGCCTTGAGGTAGTCGAAATAGCCGCTGGCCAGGAACAGATTGCTGGTCGGGCTCACGGCCGCGGC
>JAFAIY010000224.1 GCA_019236485.1 Comamonas sp.
CAGGCCAATGCCCAGACCATCAAGACGCAGGACCAGGTGTTCTCGACGCTGGTGAACCTGCGCTAAGACCGAACCGCTGACCGAGCAGAGCAAGGAGATCCAGCATGGACCGCATCATCTACACCTCCATGACGGGCGCCAATGCGGCGGCGCAGCGTCAGGCCGTGCTGGCGCACAACCTGGCCAATGCGGGCACCAATGGCTTCCGTGCCGAGATGTCCACCTTCCGCTCGGTGCCGCTGCAGGGCAGCGGCTCCGGCACGCGCGTGTTTGCGCTGGAGGCCACCTCCGGCTATGTGGACACGCCCGGCCCCGCCCAGCGCACGGGGCGCGCGCTGGACGCCATGGCCATGGGTCGCGCCTGGTTTGCGATCCAGGGCCTGGATGGGCAGGAAGCCTATACGCGCAACGGTGTGTTCGAGATTTCGCCCGAGGGGCAGCTGGTCAACAGCAACGGGCAGGCCGTGCTCTCCGATGGCGGCGCGCCCATAGACATTCCGCCCGAGTCGACGATCTCCCTGGGCTCGGACGGCACGCTGACGGCCAAGACCGGCAATCAGCTGCCCGTGGCGGTGGCGCGCGTCAAGCTGGCGACTCCGCCCGAGGGCGAGGCCCTGGTGCGTGGCGACGACGGCCTGTTCCGTTCGGCCCAGGGCGATGCCCTGCCCAATGACGAGAACGCGCGCCTGCTGTCGGGCTCCATCGAGGGCTCGAACGTGAACTCGGTCGAAACCATGGTCGGCATGATTGCCGCCGCGCGCCAGTTCGAGCAGCAGATGAAGCTGATGCAGACCGCCGAAACCAATGACAAGTCGGCCAGCCAGCTGCTGAGCATCAACGGATAAGCCCCGAGTCGCTGCGCGCCTTGCTCTAGGAAAGGCGCTGCGAAGAGGCAGAGCCCAGGCTCACCCAAAGGAAAGAATCATGATCAATTCGCTGTTCATCGCCAAGACCGGCATGGAAGCCCAGCAGACCCAGCTGGACGTCATTTCGCACAATCTGGCCAACGTCTCGACCACGGGCTTCAAGCGCGCCAACGCCGTGTTCGAGGATCTGATCTACCAGAACCTGCGCCAGTCCGGCGCCCAGAGCACCGAGCAGAACCAGCTGCCCACGGGCCTGCACCTGGGCCTGGGCGTGCGCACCGTGGCCACCTCGCGCAACTTCCTGCAGGGCAGCCTGCAGCAGTCGAACAATGCGCTGGACGTAGCCATCAACGGCAACGGCTTCTTCGAGGTCAACATGCCCGACGGCACCATTGCCTATACGCGTGACGGCTCCTTCGAGGTCAACGCCCAGGGCCAGCTGGTGACATCGAGCGGCTTGCCCGTGGCCAACGGCATCACCATCCCCAACGGCGCGACCAAGGTGTCGATCAGCGCCGACGGCGTGGTCAGCGCCACCATGCCGGGCCAGGCGACGCCGCAGCAGGTCGGCAATATCGCGATGAGCCAGTTCATCAATCCGGCCGGCCTGGAGCCGCGTGGCCAGAACCTCTATGTCGAAACCGCTTCCTCGGGTCAGCCCCAGCAGGGCACGCCCGGCCTCAACGGCCTGGGCACCATCCAGCAAGGCTATCTCGAGGCCTCGAACGTGAACGTGGTGCAGGAGCTGGTGACCATGATCCAGACCCAGCGCGCCTACGAGATGAACTCCAAGGCCATCCAGACCTCGGACCAGATGCTGGCCAAGCTGGCCCAGCTTTGAATTACATCACCCTCTGAGCGGCTTTGCCGCTTCTCCCTCTCTCGCTGCGCGGGAGTGAGACGACGCCCTCGCTGCGGGGCGGCCCTTGCTTGGCGTCACTGGCTTGGGTCGCCGGTGTTTCAGGCGTCGCGGCCCTGTCCAGCGATTACCGGTTCAACTGCCATGACTCAACGTCTTTTTTCTCTTTCTGCCGCTGGCTCAGGACTGTTCACTCTGCTGGTGCTGTCCGGCTGCGCGCTCTCGCCCAATGCGCCGCCGCCCGTGGATATGCCTGTGGCCACCACGCCGCCTGTGCTGCAGCCGCGCGAGCAGACGGAGCAGACCTCCACGGGCAGCTTGTTCAATGCTTCGCGCTACCGCCCCGCATTTGAAGACCGCCGTGCGCGCATGGTAGGTGATTTGGTGACGGTGCAGATTGTGGAGAGCGTGACGGCAAGCCAGAACCAGGATTCTGGCGTGACGCGCAAGAACAATCTGGGCGCGGGTGTCTCTGCGCTGCCTTTCTTCAAAGGTGGTGCGACTCAAACGATTAAAGATAGCTTCAATGCAGGGCTGAGCAGTGATGCCGCCTTCACGGGCAAAGGTTCCACCAGCAACGTCAATACCTTTAGCGGTGCTATCAGTGCCACCGTGGTCGAAGTGCTGCCCAACGGGCATCTGGTGGTTTCTGGCGAAAAGCAGGTGGGTGTGAACCAGAACGTCGATGTGCTGCGCTTTACAGGCACGGTGGACCCGCGTTCGCTCCGCCCCGGCAGCACCGTGGCATCGAACCAGGTGGCCAATGTCCGCATCGAGTCGCGCGGTCGTGGACAGGGTAGCGAAGCCCAGTCAATTGGCTGGTTGTCACGGTTCTTTTTGAACGTTATGCCGTTCTGATTCTCTTGAGAATGGATGGTATGAAAGTACTGTCCACGCTCCTGTCACTGCGCCCTGCACGCACCGCCCTGATGGTGGCCGCAGTCCTTGGCGCCAGCGGGCTCAGCCTGCCCGCTCAGGCCACACGCATCAAGGAGGTCGCTGCCATCCAGGGCGTGCGCAGCAACCAGTTGACGGGCTACGGCCTGGTGGTCGGCCTCGACGGCACCGGCGACCAGACCACGCAGATGCCCTATACCAAGCAGGCGCTGGCCAACTATCTGGAACAGATGGGCATCGCACTGCCGGCCACGGGCAACGCGGCCCAGCTGCAGCTCAAGAATGTGGCGGCCGTCATCGTCACGGCCGAGCTGCCGGCCTTTGCCCAGCCCGGCCAGGCGATAGACATCAACGTATCTTCCATGGGCAATGCCAAATCGCTCAAGGGCGGCACCCTGGTGGCCACGCCGCTGCGCGGCGCCGACGGCGAGATCTATGCGCTGGCCCAGGGCAATGTGGTGGTGGGCGGCGCCGGCGCTTCGGCCGGCGGCTCCAAGGTCCAGGTCAACCATCTGAGCGCGGGTCGCGTGCCCCAGGGCGCGCAGGTGGAGCGCGCCGTGCCCACGCCTATCAACGAAGGCAACAGCATCACGCTGGGCCTGAACAACACCGATTTCCAGACCGCCGACCGGGTGGTGCGTGCCATCAACCAGCGCCTGGGTGCCGGCACGGCCACGGCCATGGACGGGCGCACGGTGCGCGTGAATGCTCCCGTCGATCCGGGCTCGCGCGTGCGCATGATCGCCGAGATCCAGGAGATGCCCATAGAAACCTCCAAGCCCTCGGCCAAGGTGGTCATCAATGCGCGCACCGGCTCCATCGTGCTCAACCAGGCCGTGACCCTGGGACCCTGCGCGATCGCCCACGGCAATCTGTCCATCACCATCAGCACCACGCCGGTGATCAGCCAGCCCGGTCCCTTCTCCCAGGGCCAGACCGTGGTCGCCCAGAAGTCCGACATCCAGGTCAAGCAGGAGCCGGGCAAGGTCATCAACATGCCCAACTCGCCGCAGCTCACCGATGTGGTGCGGGCCCTGAATTCCCTGGGCGCCACGCCGCAGGATCTGCTGGCCATCCTGCAGGCCATCAAGGCCGCAGGTGCCATGGATGCGGAGCTGGAGGTCATATGAGCATGTCGCTTTCCAATTCCTCGTCGCTGGCGGCCAACAATGCGCTGGCCGTCGACGCACGTGCGCTCAATACGTTGAAGACCGCGGCCGGCGAGAACAATCCTCAGGCCGCGCGCGAGACCGCCAAGCAGCTCGAGTCGCTGTTCATGCGCGAGATGATCAAGAGCATGCGCGAGGCGACCATGAAGTCCGGCCTGCTCGATAGCGCTCAGGGCAATCTCAGCACCGATATGCTGGATCAGCAGCTGTCGGTGGCCATGGCCGGGCGGCCCGGCGGCCTGACCGACGCGATCACCAAGCAACTGGCGCGTACCATGGGGGCCGAAGCCGCCGACGAGGCCGAGATTGCCGTGCCTTCCACGCTGAGCCTGAGCCGCAATGCCTGGCGCAATGTGGGCGGAAGCGGCGGCCGCAGCCAGGCCGCCCAGTCCATCAACGCCTATGCACCCGCGCCCAAGGGGCGCGACAACTTCGTCACCGCCCACACCGGCGCGGCGCAGCGCGTGGCCAGCGAGAGCGGCATTCCCGCCCACTACATGCTGGGCCAGGCCGGGCATGAGACGGGCTGGGGCAAGAGCGAGATCCGCAACAAGGACGGCAGCAACTCCTTCAATCTGTTCGGCATCAAGGCCGGTGCCGGCTGGACGGGCAAGGTGGCCGAGGTCACCACCACCGAATACATCAACGGCGAATCGCGCAAGGTGACGGCCAAGTTCCGCGCCTATGACTCCTACGAGGAGTCCTTCCGCGACTATGCGCGCCTGATCAGCTCCAGCCCTCGCTACGAGAAGGCCATGGGCCAGACCGGATCGGCCCAGGCCTATGCCAGCGAGCTGCAGAAGGCCGGCTATGCCACCGACCCCGCTTATGCGCAAAAACTCAGCCGCGCCATCCAGAGCGTGGCGCAGGTCGCCGGTGCCGGCGGTACGGCCAATAGCGTCACCCAGAGCGCGCGTGCCGCCCAGATCAACAAGATCAACGAGAACCAATCATGAGTCTTCTGAATGTGGGCGCGCGCGCCCTGATGGCCAACCAGATCGCCCTGCAGACCACGGGCCACAACATCGCCAACGCCAACACGGCCGGCTATTCGCGCCAGAGCGTGGCCTTCCAGACCTCGGCCGGGCAGAACCTGGGCAACGGCTATATCGGCAACGGCGTGGACGTGGCCAATATCGTGCGCAACTTCAGCGATCTGCTCAACCGCCAGGCGGCAGCGGCCACGGCCGTGAGCAGCGCGGACTCCGTGCGTTCGCAGTCGCTCAACCAGATGCAGGACGTGTTCAGCGGCGGCAGCAATGGCCTGGGCTCCGCCATCAACGACATGATGAATGCCTTCGCCGATGTGAGCAGCGCTCCCACGGACTCCTCGGCGCGGCAGGTGGTGCTGACGCGCATGAGCGAGCTGGCGGCGCGCTTCCGCTCCGCCTCGGCCCGGCTGGACGAGATGGATTACAGCACGCGCCAGCAGATGAGCAGCGATGTGAATGTGGTCAACAGCCTGGCTCAGCAGGTGGCGGCGCTGAACGGGCAGATCAGCAGCGCCGTGGCCACGGGCCAGCAGCCCAATGATCTGCTGGACCAGCGCGATCAGCTGGTGCGCGATATCAACAAATATGTGCAGACCTCGCAGGTCGATGCCGGCGACGGCTCCATCACCCTGTTTGTGGGCGGCAGCCAGCCCCTGGTGCTGGGTCAGAACTCGGCCAAGCTCAGCGTGCAGGAGAGCACGCTCTACCCCGGCAGCGGCCGGATGAGCCTGTACTTCCAGCAGGGCAGCGGCCAATCCGTGGAGCTGACGGCCGGCATGGTCGGTGGCGGCGAGGTGGCGGGCCTGCTGCAGTTCCAGAACCAGGATCTGGCCGAGGGGCGCAATCTGCTGGGGCGCATGGCCATCGCCATCGGCGACACGCTCAATGCCCAGAACCAGCAGGGTTTGACGCTGTCCGGCCAGAAGGGCGGGGCGCTATTCAATATTCCGCTGACCACCACGGGCTCGACCACGGGCAGCCAGTGGGCGCAGCCCGCGACGCCGACGGCGACGGTCACTGATTCCAGCGCGCTGAAGGCCAGCGACTATCAGGTGGTCTTCGGCACCGATGCTCCCAAGGGCAAGGTGGTGCGTCTGTCCGATGGCAAGACCACCTCGTTCAACGATCTGGCCGATCTCAAGAGCATGAACATCGACGGCCTGCAGTTCGACCTCAAGAGCGAAGGCCAGCCGGGGCAGTCCGTGCTGTTCAAGCCCATGGCTTCGGCGGCCCACGACATCCAGACCATGGTGCACTCCGGCAACGATCTGGCGGTGGCCAATCCGGTGGCGGCCAAGATCCAGTCGCTGGGCGAGGCCACGCTGCGCCTGGCCAGCCTGCAGGCCAGCAAGGGTTTCGATGCATCGGCCTTCCCTGCCGGCACCACCTTGTCGTTCTCGGCGAATGCGGCCGGAGGCCTGGACTACACCATCAGCCCGGCCCCCGTGGGCGTGCCTGCCACGGGAACCTATATCTCGGGTCAGCCCATCGAGCTGGCACCAGGGCTGAAGGTCGCCATCAGCGGAACCCCGGCCATCAAGGGCACGCAAAGCGATTCCGTGAGCTTCGGCCCCAACAGCTTTTACGGCTCGGACACGGGTAACGCCAGCTCCTTCCTGGCCTTGCGCGACGCGGTCCTGTTCGACGGCTCCACCACCTTGAGTGACGGCTTCTCCAACGCCATGGCGCAGATCGGCACTCGCACGCAAAGCGCCCAGTATGCGGCCAAGCTGTCCGAGTCCATCGCCAAGAATCTGGAATCCGACCGTACCTCCGTCTCGGGCGTCAACCTGGACGAGGAGGCCGCCAAGCTGCTGCAGTACCAGCAGTCCTATCAGGCATCGGCCAAGATGCTGCAGGTGGCGCAAGGCATTTTTGACAGCGTGATTCAGGCCGTTGGCCGTTAACCCATGACAGCCGGAGAGCAGACATGAGCATCAACCGCATTGGTACGGCCAATATGTATGACAGCACCATCAACAATCTGGGCTCGCGTCAGAGCAGCCTGGTGGACTTGATGAACAAGACCACGGCCGGCAAGCGCGTGCTGCGCGCCAGCGATGATCCTGTGGCCGCGGCCCAGGCCGAGCGTGCGCGCACCCGCATCTCCCGTTCCGAAAACGACCAGCGTGCGCTGGGCGCGCAGCGCGACGTGATCGCGCAGGGGGAGTCCGAGCTGGGCAAGGCCTATAGCGCGCTGCAGGACTTCCGGGACCTGGTACTGAATGCCGGCAACGGCTCCTACGACCAAGCCGCGCGCGACGCCCTGGTGCAGCAGATGAGTAGCCTGCGCGACCAACTGGTGGGCTATGCGAATGCCAAGGATGCCAGTGGTCTGCCTATCTTCCGGGGACTGGGCAGCTCCTCCACGCCGCTGCAAAGCACTCCACCGGGCGTCACCAGCCAGCTCAATGCCGGACAGAGCACGGGCGGCGACAACGGGCTGCCGATAGCGCTTGACGGTCATGCGGCCTGGCTCAACGTGCCCACGGGCAATGGCGTCTTCGAGGTCAACAGCGCGGCCGGCAATTCCGGCAGTGCCTGGGCCGATGTGGGCTCCGTGGTCGATCCCAGCCAGGTGACGGGCGATAGCTATACCCTGGTGTTCAGCAAGGATCCGGTCAGCGGCGCCGTCAGCTATGTGATCAATTCCAGCTCCGCCACGGCCAGCAATCCGGTGGTGCCGGCCACGCCCTACAAGAGCGGGCAGTCCATCGCTGTCGGCGGGCAGCAGATCACCCTCCAGGGCGACCCTGCGGGTGGCGACAGCTTCACCATGAGCCCCAGCACCCGCACGGATATCTTCAGCGTGCTGGACCGGGCCATCGCCACGGTCAAGAGCGGCACCTCGGGCAGCGCCGGGCTGCAGCAGGGGCTGGGCCGCGCGCTGAGCGAGCTGGACTCGGGCATGAACCGCGTGCATGCGGTGCGCAGCTTTGCGGGCGATCAGCTCAACCGCGCGGATCGTCTGGACTCGGACATGAAGGATCAGGCGCTGACGCAGGAAGGAGCCCGTTCCCGCGCGGAAGATATCGATATGATTACCGCGCTGTCTGACGTGGAGAATCAGAAGACGGGCCTGCAGGCCGCTTTGCAGTCCTACGCTCAGATCCAGAAGCTTTCTCTGTTCAACTACATCAGCTGATCGAGGCGGGTTCGCCCGCCTTGAGGCTTTTCCCATCATCAGTCCACGCGTTTCATGGCCCAGTCTGTTCTCAGCTCTTTGACCCTTGGCTACCGGCCGCTGTGGAGTCGTGCGCGGCGCCTGGCCGGCGTGCAGCTGTATGTGCACGAAGATCCGGGAGCGGAGGCAGACATGGCGCATCTGCTGCGCAGCCTGGATGAGCTCTGGAGCCGGCAGGCTCCGCCGCTGCTGATCTCGCCCCAGTCCCGCCAGGTGCTGTGCAATCTGCTCGAGCACGCGTCCCAGGGCAGCCCCTGGATAGAGGTGCGCGGCGACTGGCTGCAGCAGGACGAGGGCATTTATCAGCTCACGCAAAAGGCCAAGGCGCGCGGCCTGATGCTGGTCTGGGGCGGTTCGCTGGCAGATGTGCCCGAGGCCGGTGCCGCCAGCTATTTCGCCAGCAGCCTGCTGAGCCTGCCGCCGGAAGGCGCCAGCGGCATTGCCAATGCCGTGCGCACGGCGGTGCCGACGCTGCAGGCCGCTGAAACGCCCGAGGCCGCCAGCTTTTTCCCGGCCCAGCCTCTGAATCTGCTCAACGGCCAGATGTATGAGGGCCTGAAAAGCCTGGAGCTGGTGCGTGCCTGTCTCGATGCGCACGAGGCCGGCGCGGTTGCGGGCTGGCCCGTGGCGGACACC
>JAFAIY010000493.1 GCA_019236485.1 Comamonas sp.
GTGGATTTGCCGCAGCCCGAAGGGCCTAGCAGCACACAAAACGAGCCCGGTTCGATTCTCAGGTTCACGGCATGCAGGGCCGTGGTGTCGCCCCAGGATTTGGCGACATGCTCCAGCTCGATCAACGACATCGCGCCAGTCTAGAAACTGAACATGACAAGCGCATGTCAGAGCGGGTGGCGCGCAGCGGCCATGAAAAAAGCCCCGGCAGCTTGCACTGACCGGGGCTTTGCAGCAAGGCGCTGCTACTTGGGCATGGACACCTTGAGCTTGGCATTCGGCGACTCGCCGAACATCTCGGGCGCATACAGCGCTTCGACGCGTGTGGGTGGCAGTGCGAACTCGCCGGCGTTGTTCAATCGCACCGTGTATTCGACCTTGGTCGTCCCTGCGGGCAGGTACTGGTAGTAGGCACGGTAGGCCTCGAAGCTGCGCTCTTCGTAGGCCAGCCAGCCAGCGCCCTCCTGCTTCTCGCCCCGCGAGGCGATTTCCGAATCCCGGCCCAGGCCGCCGCCCAGGATGGTGGCGCCCGTGGGCACGGGATCGGTGACCGCGACCCAGCTCATATCGGTCTTGGCCTGCACCTCCAGCGTCACGCGCAGCACATCGCCGCGCGTGTACTGGCCGCCGCCGAACAAGCTCTTGTCGGCCTGCTCCACGGGCGTGACCGTGCGCTTGATGGTATAGCCGGAGCTGAACGGCGCCTTGAGCGCCACCGCGGCCACGGACTGCACGGTCAGCCAGGGCTTGCCCGTACCCTGCTGGGTCACGGTCAGCTGTCCCTTGCCGGCCTTGCCCCAGGGCATGAACATGGTGTTGTTCATCAGGCCGCCGGCACGCACGGGCTCGCCGAAGAGGCTGTTGGCATGGGCCACGCCCTGCACATCCTCGGAGCTCGCACGCTTGACATCGGCCCAGTTCACCTTGGCCTCGTTGCCATTCATGCTGGCCAGCGTGGTTCCGGCCACGGGCTCGGACTCGAACTTCTGCGAGAAGCGGCGCAGCGCCAGCGCCCCCCAGAGGTTGGCCGTGGTCGTGCTCCAGGCGCCCGACTGCTGACGCGCGATGAAGCCGCTGACCATTCGCGGCAGATCGGACGTCCAGCTCGGGTCGTCGAGGGTCACGAGAATCAGGCGCGCCAGATTCACGTCGGGGCCCTGCATCAGCCACCACCAGCCGTCGTCCTGATCGGTGGAGAAGCCCGCACGCGTGCCGTTGAAGCTCAGGCGGGCCCGCAGAATCTGCATGGCCTGGGCCAGGCGCTCGTCGCGCTGCGGCAGATCCTTCATGCGCTGCAGCAGCATCGCCAGATCGATCACCGCATGGGTGGGCCACTGGTTGGGCGTGATGTTGATGCTGTCGAGCATGCGCGGCGTAGCCTTGCCGGACAGGGCCAGCGCGGCGATCGCGGCCAGCTTGCGCATCTCCAGATCCTTGCGCGGACTCCAGAAGTTGCGCTGGATGCGGCCTTCCACGAAGGCGATCAGCCCGTCCTCCATGCGCGCACGCTCGGCGGCCGGAATCACATAGCGCTTGTCCACGCCCTGGGCCAGGGCCGAGAGGTTGAGCAGATGCGCGGTCAGCGTATCGCTGCCGCGGCTGGCCGAACCGTCCTGGGGCGGGAAATAGTTGGCCAGGCCGTCGCCGTCCAGATAGTTGGGCAGCTGGGCCATGGTGCTGGTCCAGAGCTCGGCATTGTTCATGCCGACGGCCTTGCTGGTGATCTGCTCCAGGCAGGAATAGGGGTAACGGGCCCACCAGTCGCGCACGCCGGGCAGACCTTCGGTCAGCTTGGGCACCAGCGACATCTGCAGACCGCCGCGGCCAGGCAGCGCATCGGCGGGCGGGTTCACGGGCACGGAGAAGCTGCCGTCGACCTGCACCAGCGTGGCCTGCTGCACCGACAGCGGCACGGCCGGCACGATACGCTGGCTGATCTTGAGCGCGTCGCTGGCCGCATCGGCACCGCCAGCGGTATCGCGCGCCGCAATCTCCCACAACAGGGCTTCGGCACGCGTGCCGGCCAGCTGGGCCGGAGCCTTCACATCCCAGAACACCTCTCGGGCCTCACCCGCGGGAATCTCCACGGTCTGGGCCTTGAGCTCCAGCAGCGTGGCACGCGGCGTGACCTCCACCTTCATGGCCTTGGCCGAGGTGTTGCGCAGCGTGACCTGGGCGCGGAACAGATCGTCCTCGCGCACCAGCGGCGGCAGGCCGCTGATGAGCTGCAGATCCTGGGTGGTGCGGATCGCCGTCTGGCCCGTGCCGAACAGGCTGACGCCCGAGTCGGCGATCGCCACCACCTGGAAGGTGCTCAGCGCGTCGTTGAGCGGCACCTCGATCTGGGCTTCTCCCTTGGCGTCCAGCACCAGATCGGGCTTCCACAGCAGCAGGGTGTCGAGCAGCTCGCGCGTGGGGCTGCGGCCACCGCCACCGCCCGCGGGCACGGCCTTCTTGCCGTAGTGGCGCCGGCCTATCACCTCCATCTGCGCGGTCGCCGTCTGCACCCCCCAGGAGCGACGGGTCATCATTTCATCCAGCAGATTCCAGCTGGTATTGGGCATCAGCTCCAGCAAGGCCTGGTCCACGGCGGCCACGGCCACATGGATGCCCGCCGCGGGCTTGCCGTTGGGCAGGGTGGCCTTGATGCTGACCTTGGCCTTGCCGCGCACCTTGTAGCTGGACTTGTCGGACGTCAGTTTCACGTCGATGGTGTGGTTCTTGAGGCCCACGCGGATCTCGGACATGCCGAAGCGGAAGGCCGGCTTGGACAGGTCCACCATGGAGGTCGGGGCAATGAACTCCTTGCCGTCGCTCCAGAATGCGCGCCACCACTCCAGCGG
>JAFAIY010000565.1 GCA_019236485.1 Comamonas sp.
CCGAGCCTCTCAACGATGCCGACGCCATCCTGGAGCGCTTTCCGCACGAGCTGGATGCCGTGGTGGACTCCGGCGCCTGCCCGCAGCAGCCGACCACGGTGCTGGATCTGACCCCCATGGCCATGAACAACCCGCCCATCGTGGTGCGCCAGGGCCTGGGCAGCCTGGAATCCCTGGGCCTGCAGGCCGGATGAATCAGGATTGATAGCTGATCGCGCTTGGCAGCATTGGGCTGCAGCGCGATTTCAGCTCAATTCAAGCCTCTTCGTAAGCCAGGGCCGGCTTGGCCTGAGCCGCGGGCTGGGCGCGCATGCCCACGGGAGCCAGCGACGGCCGCGCCATGGACAGTGGAGCCTCCTCGTCGTCATCGAGCTTGAAGGCGCCCACGGCCTGCTGCAGATCCTGAGTCCGGGCGTTGAGCGCAATCGCCGCCTGCGTGGCCTGCATGACCAGGGCCGCATTTTCCTGGTTGGTGCCGTCCATATGCGCGACGGCCGTGTTCACATGGGCAATGCCCTCGCTCTGTTCCCGCAGCGCCTGGGAGATCTCGCCCAGCAGGCCGGTGACCTGGCCCACGGACTGCATGATGTCCTGCATGGTCTCGCCGGCCTGGCCCACCAGGCCCGCACCGCTTTCCACCTGGCTCACGCTGGCCGTGATCAGCTCCTTGATCTGCTTGGCCGCTTCGGCGCTGCGCTGGGCCAGGGAACGCACCTCGCTGGCCACCACCGCAAAGCCGCGGCCCTGCTCGCCGGCGCGGGCCGCTTCCACGGCCGCGTTCAGCGCCAGGATGTTGGTCTGGAAGGCGATGCCCTCGATCACCTGAATGATGTCCACGATCTTGCGCGAGCTGCCGCTGATCGCGTCCATGGTGTGCACCACCTGCCCCACCACATCGCCGCCGCGCTCGGCCGTGGCCGAGGCCGTCACGGCCAGGGAGCTGGCCGAATGCGCGCGCTCGGCGTTCTGGCGCACGGTGGCCGTGAGCTGCTCCATGCTGGCCGCCGTCTCGGTCAGGGCGCTGACCTGCTGCTCGGTGCGGCTCGAGAGATTGGCATTGCCGGCATCGATTTCGTAGGCCGAAACCGCCAGCGAATCCGTGGACTTCTTGATGCGCCCCACCAGCTCGGTCAGCGTGTCTTCCATGGTGCTCAAGGCGGTGAGCAGGCGGCCGAATTCGCCCTGGGCATTGGACGAGAACTCCTTGCTCAAATCCCCGGCGGCCACGGTTTCGGCGATCAAAATGGCCTCCTGCAGAGGCTGGACGATGCGCCGGCGCAGGCTGATCCAGGACCAGGTGCAGCAGATGCAGACCCAGACGCCCAGCCCCAGCAGCCACCAGCGCGAGCGCTGCACTTCCGACATCAGGTTCTGCGACTGCTGCGCCGTCAGCGAGCCCGCCTGCAGCACCTCCAGAACATCGGACATCGCCACCCAGGCAATTCCCATCAAGCCCAGCACAAACATGCTGATGCTGGCAAACGCAATCATCAGACGATTGCTCACTGTCATATTTGATCCCCTTGCCCGGTCCAGCCGAACCTCTAGTTATGTATTGACCTCGCTACCCCGCACATGGCCCTAGACCAGCACCCGGTCCGCTGTGCGGGTTGCATTTTGCAACAAATGGTTTGCAACACAACTATGCGAACCCGTATCTCCGGCGCTGCCGTTGGCCTGCGATGCGGCGAGACAACGCAAAAGCGCAGCGTCTGAGACAATCAGAGCGTGGAATTCACTGAACTCATCCAAACCGTACTGATCTACGCCCTGCCCGTGTTGTTCGCCATCACCATCCATGAGGCGGCACACGGCTATGCGGCGCGTCATTTTGGCGACAACACCGCGGCCATGATGGGGCGCATCACGCTCAACCCCATCAAGCACATAGATCCCGTCGGCACCATCTTGATGCCGCTGCTGCTGTACTTCGCGACCTCGGGCGCGTTTCTGTTCGGCTATGCCAAGCCCGTGCCCGTGCGCTTCGACCAGCTGCGCCACCCCAAGCGCGACATGATCTGGGTGGCACTGGCCGGCCCGGCTTCGAACTTCGTGCAGGCCGTGCTCTGGGCCCTGGCCCTGGTGCTGATGGTGGGGCTGGGCCTGCACGAGCGCTTTTTCCTCGAGATGTGCCGCGCCGGCATCACCGTCAATCTGGTGATGTGGGCCTTCAATCTGTTTCCGCTGCCGCCGCTGGACGGCGGCCGCATTCTCGTCGGCCTGCTGCCCTGGCGACAGGCGCAGGCCGTGGCCCGCATCGAGCCCTATGGCTTTTTCATCGTCATGGCGCTGGTGATTGCCGGCGTGGTGGGCAGCTACTGGCTGCGCCCGCTGATGAGCCTGGGCTACTCGGCCATCGATCTGATTCTCTACCCCTTCATGGCCTTGCTGCGCTGAGCGCCCGCCACTGATTTTTGCTGTTGATCCTATGAGCACTACCCGTTTTCTGACCGGCATCACCCCCAGCGGAACACCGCACCTGGGCAACTACGCAGGCATGATGCGCCCCGCCATCGCGGCCAGCCGCGACAAGAATGTGGAGAACTTCTACTTTCTGGCCGACTACCATGCGCTGATCAAGTGCCAGGATCCGGACCGTGTGCAGCGCTCCACCATCGAGATTGCGGCCAGCTGGCTAGCGGCCGGCCTGGACCCCGAGCATGTGACCTTCTACCGCCAGTCGGACATCCCCGAGATTCCCGAGCTGACCTGGTTCCTGACCTGCGTGACCGGCAAGGGCCTGCTCAACCGCGCCCATGCCTACAAGGCCGCCGTGGACAAGAACCATGCAAGCGACACAGAATCCGACGACGGCGTGACCGCCGGCCTGTTCATGTACCCGGTGCTCATGGGCGCAGACATCCTGATCTTCAATGCCCACAAAGTGCCCGTGGGCCGCGACCAGGTCCAGCACCTGGAGATGGCGCGCGACATGGCCTCGAGCTTCAACCACATCTACGGCGGTGAATACTTCACCCTGCCCGAGGCCGTGGTGGAGGAATCCGTTGCCACCTTGCCCGGCCTCGACGGCCGCAAGATGAGCAAGAGCTACAACAACACCATCCCCCTGTTCGCACCGCGCGAACAGCTGAGGAAGCTGATCAACAGCATCACCACGGACTCGCGCGCGCCCGGCGAGCCCAAGGAGGTCGAAGGCTCGGCCCTGTTCCAGATCTACCAGGCTTTTGCGAACGAAGCCGAGACCGCGGCCCTGCGCCAGCAATACGCCGAAGGCATTGCCTGGGGCGATGCCAAGCAGGTGCTGTTCGAGCGCATAGACCGCGAGCTCGCGCCCATGCGCGAGCGCTATGAATACCTGATCGCCCACCCCGGCGAACTCGAAGAGATTCTGCAGGCCGGCGCCGTCAAGGCGCGCAAGCTGGCCACGCCGTTTGTGCAGCAGCTGCGCAGCGCCGTGGGCCTGCGCAATCTGGCCAAGGCTCAGACGGCCAAGGCCAAGGCCGCCAAGACGGCCCTGCCGCAGTTCAAGCAGTATCGCGAAGCCGACGGCCAGTTCTACTTCAAGCTGGTGGCCGCCGACGGGCAGCTGCTGCTGCAAAGCCAGGGCTTCACCGCCCCCAAGGAGGCCGGCCAGAGCATCGCCCAGCTGCAGCGTGAAGGCGCCCCGGCCCTGGAAGCGCTCAAGCCGCGCCTGCAGGCTGTGGACGGCATCAGCGACAATCAGGTGCTGCAGGCGCTGGAACAGCTGCGCGAAGCCGCCGAACAGTAAGCCGCCTGCCAAGAGGGCTGCCCGGCACCGACCGGGCGGCGTGGATGCAATCCTTCGCACAAAAGGAACGATGAATGCGTATTGCCGCTCTGGACGATGATCCATTGCAACTGGAAATGCTGCGCCAAGTCGCGACCGAGGCGGGCCACAGCTGCCACACCTTTCTCAAGGGCGCGGCTCTGCAACAGGGGTTGCGCCGTGAAAGCTTCGATCTGCTGCTCATCGACTGGGAGCTGCCCGATATCCAGGGCACGGAGATCGTGCGCTGGGTGCGCGAGCAGGTCAGCAAGCAGGTTCCCATCATCTTCATCACCCACCGCAGCGAGGAGGCCGATATCGTCGAAGGCCTGAGCTGCGGCGCCGATGATTTCATGATCAAGCCCGTGCGGGCGGCCGAGCTGCGCGCGCGCATCTCGGCTCTGCTGCGCCGCGCCTATCCGCTGTCGGCCCAGAGCGTGCTGACCTTCGGCCCCTACCGTTTCCTCTCCGCCACCAGCGGCATCGAGATGGACGGCCAGCCCGTGGAGGTCACGCACCGCGAATACACGCTGGCGCTGACGCTGTTCCAGAATCAGGGCCGTCTGCTGTCGCGCGACCATCTGCGCGAGGCCATCTGGGGCCATAACGCCGAGGTGCAGTCACGCTCGCTGGACACCCATGTCTCGCGCCTGCGCAATCTGCTCAATCTGCGTGCGGGCCAGCCCTATTCGATTTCCGCCATTTACGGCTACGGTTACCGCTTGGACGTACCGGAGAGCGCCGACCCTGCCTCCGCCAGCGCGGACTGAGACGGTTTCATTTTCATCGCCCCCAGTCCGCCCATATCGATACCCATGCCACTTCATATCCAAACCAGGCTTGTCTCCATGCAGCTCCCTGGACTGCGTGCCGCCCTGGTGGGTTCGGGAGTTGCGGGACTGACGCTGATGGGCAGCGCCATCGCCCAGATCCGCCCCATGCCGCGCAACGGCGATGTGATCGAGCATCGCATCGTCGCCGGCGATACGCTGGAACAGCTGGCCGCGCGCTACCTGGGCGACCATAACCGCTGGACCGCGCTGCAAAGCCATAACCATGTGGCAGATCCTTTCCGCCTGCGCCCCGGCTCAATGCTGGAGATTCCGGCACGCCTGCTGCGCGCCGCGGCCGCCTCGGTGGAGTTCGTGCAGGGCGATGTGCGCAGCTCGCACTCGCTCAGCCATCTGGCCGGGCCTGCGGATGCTCAAGCCCAGCCCGTGCAGCAAGGTCAGCTGCTGCAGGAAGGCGACACGCTCAAAGTGCCAGCCAACGCCTTTGTTGCCGTGCGCCTGGCCGATGGCTCGCTGGTGCGCGTGCAGTCCGAGTCCGACGTGGAACTGCGCCAGATGCGCCGCAAGGGGCGCGCCGGCAGCCTGCAGTCCGTGCTCGATCTGCATGCCGGTGGCGTCGAAGCCTCGGTCCCCAAGCAGGCCGATGGCGAGCGCCGCTTCGAGGTCCGCACCCAGGCCGCATCGACCAGCGTGCGCGGCACCCAATTCATGGTCCTGACGGACGACCAGGGCGGCACGGCCGCTGCCGTGGACGAGGGCTCGGTCGCCGTGCACTCCGGCGCGCCGGGTGCCTTGCTCAAGCCCGGCCAGGGCGTCGCCGTGGCCACCGATGGCCGTATTGGCAAGACCCTGCCCATGCTGCCCGCCCCCGATACCACGGCATGGCCGTCACTGGCGGAGGATGCCAACTGGGTCAGTCTGCCGCTGCCGGCCATGGCCGCGGCCGTACGCTTTCAGGTGCAGCTGGCCGCGGACCGGAGCTTCACCCGGACGCTGCGCGGCGGCATGTTCACGCGGTCGCCAGCCCGCCTGAGCGGAGTGGAGGACGGCGACTACTTCGTCGCGGTTCGTGCCATTGACGCCAACGGCGTCCCCGGCGCACGCAGCGTGCAGCGCATCCGCGTCAAGGCGCATCCTGTGCCGCCGCTCTACGTCTCACCCGAGCCCGGTGCCGTGATCGGCCTGAGCCAGCAAGGCCTGGAATGCACCAAGGTGCAGGAGGCCACGGCCTACAGAATCCAGGTAGCGGCCGCCGGTGCCGATTTTTCCAGCCCGGCCATAGATGCCGGCGAGCTCCAGGACTGTATGCTGCCCGCCGATGCACTGGCTCGGCTGCCCGCCGGCGACTATCAGTGGCGCGCCGCCAGCATCCGCGTCCTGGCCGATGGCCGGCAGGACCCGGGTCCGTTTGCGCCCGCGCTCAAGCTGAAGCTGGCCCTGGCTCCGCACTCGCCCGAGCTGCAGATGGGCGGCGCTCCGGGACAAGGCAGCAGCCATATCCGCTGGTCCGGCGAACCGGGCCAGCGCTATCACATCGTGGTCGCCAGCGAGCCCGGCTTTGCTGCGCCGCTGGTGGACACCTGGGTCAGCGAACCGCAATGGTCCACCCAGGAACTGCCGGCCGGCAGCTACTTCTTGCAACTGCAGGTGGAAGACGGCAACGGCCTGCGCAGCAATTTTTCGCCGGCGCGCGAATTCCGTACCGGCAACTGGGTCACCACGGATGATGGCCAGATGTTGAATTCCGGTGACGGCACTCGGCTGCTGCGCCAATAAATCCGATAGCAGGCAGCGCATGGATACCCTGATCTTTCAGCAGATTCCTGGATAGATTCCAAGCAGGGTCTGCGCCAGCAGCTATCAACATAGTCCAACACAGAGCCCATGCCTGAAACCGCAACACCCCGCAAGCTGGAGGACCTGCGCTACGGCTGGCTGCTGCTGGCCAGCTTTCTGCTGGCTCTGGTGTACTGGTTCAGCGGCCCCGGGCAGATCGCGCGCATCAACGGCCTCATCCAGGACACCTCGGCCTGGCTGCACCAGCGCCCGGCCTCGCCCGATATCGTCATCGTGGCCGTGGATGACGCCAGCATAGACACCATAGGCCGCTGGCCCTGGCGCCGTGCCCTGCATGCCGCCGTGCTGGAACGCATTGCCCAGGGCCAGCCGCGCGCCATAGGCATGGACATAGTCTTCAGCGAGGAAGACCTGGACTACCCCGGCGACGACCTGCTGCTGCAACATGCGCTGCACAACAGCGGCAGGGTCGTGCTGCCCGTGGCCCGCAGCGCACAGGGCGGCGTGACCCTGCCGCTGCCGAGCCTGAGCCAGGCCAGCGCGGCCCTGGGTCATACCCAGATGCCCGTGGATGCCGATGGCAATGTCCGGCGCTTCTATGAACTCGAGGGCAGCCGCAGCCAGCTCTGGTGGCATATGGCCCTCAGCCTGCACTGCGTGGGTCTGACCGGCCATGCCTGCAGTCAAGCCGAGGTTGCCGGTACCGCTGCCCCCGCGGCATGGCAGCGCCTGCAGCCCCAGGTGATTGCGCTGGCCAAGCCCGCCGGGAGCCGCGCCCAGCGCCCCGCCTCCCCGTTCACCACCTATGCCTATATCGATGTGCTGCGCGGCAATATTCCCGCGGCCGCATTTCGCGGCAAATATGTGCTGATAGGCGCCACGGCCGCCGGTCTTGGCGAAAACATCAGCGCCCCCGCAGGCTTTGACGCGCACCTGGTCTCCAACGTGGAGATGCTGGGCCATGTGCTCAACGGCATTCTGTTGGGCACGCATCTGGAGCCGGCCTCGCCCACGCTCAACCGCATACTGAATCTGCTGCCCGTCGTGCTGGGCCTGCTGGCCCTGGCCTGGTTCGGCCCTTCCGGCGGCCTGCTCGCATGCACGGGCCTGGGCATCGCCAGCCTGCTGGTGGCCGGCCTCGTCCCGCGCTGGAGCCATGTGCAGACGGCGCCGGCCGCGGCCCTGCTGGGCCTGGCCCTGGCCTACCCGCTGTGGAGCTGGCTGCGCCTGCGTGCCGCCACGCGCTTTCTGGCCCTGGAACTGCGCGATCTCCAAGGTCAGGGCCTGCCGGTGAGCAGCACCGGCCCCTTGAGGGGCGATGTGCTGGACCGGCGCATCGCTGCCGTGGAGCAGGCTTCGCGCCAGCTGCGCAGCCTGCATCATTTCGTGAGCGAAAGCCTGCGCCAGCTGCCATCGGCCACCTTTGTCTGCGACCTGGGCGGCAAAGTGCTGCTGGCCAATGCGGCGGCCCACGCTTATGTCCTGAGCCTGGGCCGGAGCCTGCACCCGGGCGACGATCTGCTCCTGCTGCTGTCGGGGCTGAGCCGCGTCGACGATGCTGGCCGCGGCGGCTCTGCAGCCCCGACGGCCGGCAGCGCGCCGCTGCTCGAGCGTGCGGCCATGCAGGAAGCCAGATTGCCGCGCCAAAGCGAGGGGCGCGATGCCCAGGGCCGCTTTCTGATGCTGCTGAGCCAGGCCTTCGAGTCGCAGGCCACCTCGGGCTGGCTCATCACCCTGGTGGACATCAGCGACCTGCGCAGCGCCCAGGCCCAGCGCGACCAGGCCATGCAGTTCATCTCGCACGATATACGTGCGCCCATAGGCTCCATCATCACGCTGCTGGAGATGCAGCGCGGCGCCGAGGCCAGGGACGAGCCTCTCTTCTCGCGCATCGAAGGCTATGCGCAGGCCTCGCTGCAACTGGCCGACGACTTTGTCCACCTCGCGCGGGCGCAGCAGCAAAGCTATCGCAGCGAAGCCCTGGATCTGGGACTGCTGGCCGACCAGGCGGTTGCCGACTGCTGGACCCAGGCCCGCAAGCAGAAGGTGCAGCTGCTGTTCGAGCTGCCGGAAACCGAGGCCATGGTGCGCGGCGACCCTGGGCTGCTGCACCGCGCGGCCATCAATCTGCTGAGCAATGCCATCAAATACGGCAGGCCCGAAGCAGCGCCTGCTGCCGCCCGCGTGGAATGCAGCCTCGTCGATCAAGGCGAATGCTGGGGTTTTGCGGTGCGCGACCACGGCCCCGGCATGGATCAGGCCTCGCTCGAGCGGCTCAGCCAGCCCTTTGAGCGGCTGGAACAGCATCAGCGCCAGGATGGCGTCGGCCTGGGCCTGGCTTTTGTGCGCACCGTGGCCCAGCGCCACGGCGGCAGCCTGCAGATCCGCAGCGAACCCGGCCGCGGCAGCCTTTTCACCCTGCTGATTCCCAAGGCCTGAGCCCGGAAACGAAAAATCCCCAGAACCTTTCGGTTCTGAGGATTGACGTTTTGGTGCGGCTGGCAGGAATCGAACCCACGACCCCTTGGTTCGTAGCCAAGTACTCTATCCAGCTGAGCTACAGCCGCAACAGGGTTATATTCTAGCAGCGCAAAAACGCCTCTCGGACCAAATTGGCAACTTTTTCGCAATCAGGCAAAGAAAAAGCCTGCCATCGCGAACGATGGCAGGCTTGATGCATCTGGTAGGGCGTGGCGGACTTGAACCGACGACCAAGGGATTATGAGTCATGATAGCTTAGCTAATACTGGATTTCACTGGATTTTAAATTTTATCATAACTTGTTGATTTTAAACATTTAATTTTCCAACGCAATCCAGCAGCATCCAGTATCATCGAAGAAAATTCCGGAACCAAACCGGAACCAGGAATCGCCCTTCAATGACTACGACCCAGACTCCAGGCCAGATTTTTCAAGCTTTACCTGCCGGAAAATTCGCCACGCTCGCAAAAATAAGTCCACGCGGAGCACTGCTGCTTCGCAAGCTCAAAAATGGCAGCGGCATGTTCTATTGGCGATCAGAGCACAACGGAAAAGAGCTACGCGAGCCAATCGGCGCGTTTGACACGTCAGCACCGCCAAAGAGCATCAAGCCAACAGAACGCGGCTATTCATTCAGTGCTGCCGTCAGAGCTGCTGAAGTTCTCTCTACACAGCATCTTGGCAACATTGACGGTGGCGGCTACCAAAGCCTCAAGAAAGCTAAGAAAAAAGAGCTGGC
>JAFAIY010000609.1 GCA_019236485.1 Comamonas sp.
CTGGCCTCGACCAGCGCGCGCACCACGGTGCCGGCCGCGCGCGAAACCAGCTCGCCCCGGTTGTAGAACACCTGGGTGCTCATGCCCTGCGGCAGGCGTGGCGCCAGTTCGTCGAGCCTGGCCTGCACGGCCTCGACCAGGCTGCGCGCGTCCACGCCGCGCAGCCCCAGCACCAGCCCCTCGACGGCCTCGCCCTGGCCGTCGCGGCTCACGGCGCCGTTGCGCGTGGCCTCGCCCAGGCGCACCGTGGCCACATCGCCCACGGTGGCCGCGGCGCGTCCGCCCTGGGCCGGCTCAACCACGATGGAGCGTAAGTCTTCAAGCCCGCGCACGCCCCCGTCCACACGCACCACCCAGTGCTCCTCGCCCCGGTCCAGGCGCCCCGCGCCATCGTTGCGGTTGTTGGCTTGCAGCGCCTGGCGCAACTGATCCAGCGTCACGCCGCGCGCGCGCAGCCGGGCCGGATCGGGGATCACCTCGTAGCCGCGCACCACACCGCCCAGCGCATTCACATCGGCCACGCCGGCCACGGTGCGCAGCGCGGGGCGTATCACCCAGTCCAGCACACGCCGGCGCTCGGCCAGCGAATAGCCATCACCCTCGACGGTGAACATGAACATCTCACCCAGTGGCGTGGTGATGGGTGCCAGCCCGCCCTCAGCCGTGGCCGGCAGCTCGCGCTGCATGCTGGCCAGCCGCTCGGACACCTGCTGGCGCGCCCAGTACACATCCGTGCCCTCGGCGAAGTCCACCGTCACGTCGCTGATGCCGTACTTGGAGACCGAGCGCACGATGGTCTTGTGCGGCAGGCCCAGCAGTTCCTGCTCCACGGGTGTGGAAACGCGCTGCTCCACCTCCTCGGGCGTCATGCCCGGCACCTTCAGGATCACCTTGACCTGGGTGGGCGAGATGTCTGGGAAAGCGTCGATGGGCAGATGGACATAGGCCCAGGCACCGGCAAGCGCCAGGGCCAGGGCCGCGAGCAGCACCAGAGCCCGCTGGCGCAGCGAGAAATCTATCAGTCTGGCCAGCATCACTCACCTCCGGACAGCAGGCCCTTGAGCGCCGCGATGCCGGTGACCGCGATGCGCGCCTTGGGCGGCAGGGGCCCGTGCACCACGGCCGTGGCTTCGTCGCTGGCTTCCAGCGTCAGCGCTGCAAAGCGCACGCCCTTGTCCGTGGCCAGGAACACGCCGGTCTGGCCCTGCCAGTGCACAAGCGCTGCGGCCGGAATGCGCAGCCGTTCGCCGGTCTGGGCCGCATTCTTCAGGGCCAGCGTGGCCGTGACGCTTTCGCCCAGGCGCAGGTCGCCGCTCTTGCTCAATGCCACACGCACGCGCATGCCGGCCGAGCCGTCGCCCACGGGCGCCATGCCCGCGACCTGGCCCGCAGCGCCGCGCGTGCCCACCTGCACGCGGTCGCCCACGGCAGGCAGCGGCACCTCGCGGCCCAGCAGCAGGTCCAGCTCCAGCGCCTTGGGGTCGGCTACGCGCACCAGCGGCGCCGATGCCTCGACGCGCGCGCCCGGCTGGGCCAGCACCTCGGTCACGATGCCGGCGCGCGGCGCCAGCAACTGCGCCTCGTTGCCGGCTAGCGTCACTCCGCTGCTCGCCAGCTCGGCGCGCCTGGCCTGGGCCATGGCCGCGGCCTCCGTGGCGCGGGCCTGGGTGGCCTGCCAGCGGCTGGCCGCGATGATGCCGTCGTCGTACAGCGATCGGTCGCGCGCCAGCGATTGCCGGGCCAGGCGCGACTGCGACTCGGCCTCGGCCAGGGCACGCTGCGCCTCGTACAGCTGGGGACTGGTGAATACGGCCACGGCCTGGCCGGCGCGCACCGCCTGGCCCAGGGCCACCAGCACGCGCGGCACGGCGCCCGCATAGGGCGCGGCGATCACGGCCTGGGCATCGGGCCGCAGCACCACGCGCGCATGGGCCGAGATTTCGAGCTCGGCAGAGCTCTGTATGGATTGGAAGCGTACGCCCAGCGTACGCGCCTGTTCGGGGGTGAGGGCCACGGCCTCGGCGGCCATGACCGCGACTGGCAGCGCGAGCGCGCCGGCCAGCAGCCATCGGTGGAAGAACATTCCTGACTCCGGAAAAAACAATGAAAGCCATCCCTGCATGCGCAAGGATGCTGGCAAGCCCGTGTGAGGCCTGGGAAGTCAGGAAGCGAGAGGCGGGGCCTGGGCCGGCGAGGGCCGTATCACGCGGCCGCGCCAGAGCGGAAGCCGGCGTGCGGGTTCGGGCCGCGGCGTGGGCCGGGGCGCAACGCAGCGCATGCGTGCGGCGCGCAGGCCCAGGGTCAGCAGGGCCAGGCCTATGACGGCCAGCAGCGGCATGGGCAGCAGGTCCAGCGGCTGCAGCGCATCCTGCACGTCGACCTCGAAAGGCTCGGCCTCTGCGGACGATGCAGGGTGTTCGTGCAGCTCGTGGGAGTCGTGTGGGGTGAACAGATGGAAATGAGAATCAGCCATTCTCGAAGGCGTCGCGTGCACATGCAGGCCAGCTTGATTCGGAGTTCCGAAATGGCCGTGCAGCAGCGGAATCAGCAGTTGCGCCACCATGATCAGCAGCAGCACCGCGCTCCGCAGAGAAAGTCTCTGGATCGCACGCGACATGGGCTGGATTGTAGCGTCGCGATCGGTTGTGGCAACCCGCAGCCGTTCGCGGCGCTCGCCTATCAAGGCCGCTCCGACCCGAGCGCCGGAATGCTTATGACGCCATGGAGCGGCGCAGATTGGTTCGGGCCTGCTGTTCGAGTCGGGTATGGAAATATGGCGTCGCATAGATGGCTGAGCGCTGCAGAAAGCCCTGCAGCACCTGCCGGCGCTTGATGCCATAGATCGGCCATGGCACCCACGCATATTCGGCACGAACCTGGGTATCGTATTCGGCAAAGCGCTCGGGGTCCGCGCCCAGAATCGCGAGGTCTATGTCCACCAGCAGCCTGGCGTCGTCATGCTCGGGCAGGGCTTCGTGGCGCGTGGCCATGATGAGCTCGTGCACGCGCCCGCCCAGGGATTCCGTCAGACCGGCCTCGCCCAGGGCCTGGGCGGCCCATTGGGCGCTGCGCAGCTCGTTGTCCTTGGCTTTGACGTCGTAGACCGCGTCGTGAAACCACAGCGCCAGCTCCAGCTCGGCGGGCCGCTGCGCCTGGTTCTGCACGGCCTCGAAATGGACCAGGCATTCGGCCAGATGCTGCTGGGTGTGATAGCGGCGCTGTGGCTCGGCATAGGCGGCCAGCAGCGCCGGCAGCAGGCCCGCGGGCGGTGTGGCACCCAGCCCTTGCCAGGCGCGCTGCCAGCTGCGTTCGAATAGAGTTTCGGAATTCGTCATGGGGCCTCCTTGCCAGGCATCAGCCGAAGAAGCGGTAGCACACGGCAATCGCTGCCACCACACCGGCCAGCTCGGCCACCAGCGCGCAGGCCACGGCATGGCGGGCGCGCTGTATGCCCACGGCGCCGAAGTACACGGCCAGCACATAGAAAGTGGTCTCGGTGCTGCCCTGCACGGTGGCGGCTGTGAGCGCCGCAAAACTGTCCACGCCATGGCTTTGCATGGTCTCGATCAGCATGGCGCGCGCGGCGCTGCCCGAGAAGGGTTTGACCAGTGCCGTGGGCAGGGCGTCGACAAAGCGCGCGTCCATACCCAGAGCATCGACCGCCCAGCGTATGGCCGAGAGCACATATTCGAGCGCGCCCGAGGCGCGGAACACGCCCACGGCGCAGAGCATGGCCACCAGATAGGGCAGCAGCCCCTTGGCCACGTCGAAGCCTTCCTTGGCACCCTCGATGAAGCTGTCGTACACGGCGATCTTCTTCCAGGTGCCCAGGGCCACGAATAGCACGACCAGCGCGAACAGCGTGAGATTGCCCATCAGCGAGGACAGGTGGGCGAGCGCCGCCGCGCTCAGCGTGGTGAGAAAAGCCATGAAGGCCGCCAGGGTCAGCGCCACGGGCAGCAGATAGGCCAGCACTACGGGGCTGAAGATGGGCAGGCGCTGCACCAAGGCCACGCTCAGCAGGCCGACCAGCGTGGAGGCCGAGGTGGCCAGCAGAATCGGCAGAAAGACCAGCGTGGGATCTGGCGCACCCTGCTGCAGCCGGTACATGAAGATGGTG
>JAFAIY010000037.1 GCA_019236485.1 Comamonas sp.
GCGGTTGGCGTCCAGCGCCATCCAGCGCGCGCAGACATGTTGATCGGGGCGCAGCAGATAGGCCGCGCCATTGGCCATCACGCCGTAGCGGCCGCGGCAGCGGCCCTGGCTGTCGTCGAGCACCAGATCGGCACCCGGCACCGCCGCCGCACTCAGGCTGCTGACGGCGATGATGCGCACGCCAATGCCGCGCGCCCTGACCTGGTCCACCACCTGGCGCAGCTCGGCCGGTATGGGCTGGCCGTCGCTGAAGTAAAGCAGATCGAAGCCGCCGCCCAGATGGTCGAGCAGATAGCTGTCGGCCGCGAAGCGCACATTGGCGGGCGGCGCGCCATGGGCGGGGCCGGCTTTGAACAGCAGATTGTCGTCGCCCACGCTGTTGAGCGGCGATTGGCCGTACTCATGCGGGCGCGAGGTACGCCAGTGGTAGAGCGGGCCCACAAAGGGCTGGCTCAGCGACAGGGACAGCACGGCGTCGCGCAGCAGCCTGAAGCCGCGCGTGGGCGGCGCCATGAAACGCGTGCTCTTGCCCGCCTCCTCGACGATCTCGCGGGCCGCGCCCACGCGTTCGCTGCTGTAGCTGTCGAGCAGACTGGGGCTGGCCGCGCCCTTGGCCACCATGGCCAGGCGCCAGCCCAGGCCTTGAGCATCCTGAAAGCCCGTGTTGGCGCCGCGCACGCCGAAGATCGGCAGCATATGCGCGGCGTCGCCCGCAAAGATCACGCGGCCATGCACATAGCTGGGCAGGGTCAGAGCCCGCGCCGAGTAGACCGAGCTCCAGTCCATCTCCCAGGGCGTGCCGCCAAAACCTATCATCTCCAGCTGGGCGTCGATGCGCGCCTTCAGCGACTCGGGCTTGAGCGCGTCCTCGGGGTCTTCGCCCCCAGGCAGCTGGTAGTCCACACGCCAGATGCCATGGGGCTCGCGGTGCATGAGGATGGTGTTGCCGGGGTTCCAGCTCGGGTCGAAGAACGCCAGGCGCTCGGTGGGCAGGGGCAGGTCGATGCGAATATCGGCGATCACGAAGCGGCCTTCGTAGGACGCACCTTCCATCAGCAGATTCATGGCCGTGCGTATGCCCGAGCGCGCGCCGTCGCAGGCCACCAGCCAGTCGGCCCGCAGCTCGTAACTGCCTTCGGGAGTGTCGACCTCCACCTGGGTCGTCGCGCCCTCGCCTTCTCCGGTCTGCTCGACCTTGTTCACGCGATTGCCCCAGCGCAGCTCGATCAGCGGGTTGGCGGCCACGGCATCGACCAGGTATTCCTCTAGATACTGCTGCTGCAGATTGATCATGGGGAAGAAGCGGTCGTCGTCGGCGCGCGCGTTTTCCATGCGAAACACGCGCTGGCCGCGGTAGATGCTGTTGCCATAGCACCAGGGCAGACCGGTTTCGGTCACACGCTGGGCCACGCCCACCTGCTGCAGGATTTCCATGGAGCGGCGCGTGAACACGATGGCGCGGCTGCCTTCTGACACCTGGAGCTCGGATTCGAGTACCACACAGCGCTGGCCGTGGCGCGCGATCTCCAGCGCCGTGGTCAGGCCCACGGGGCCGGTGCCGACGATGACTATCGGGTGCTTTTGCTCGCCCGGATGCTCGGAGGCCAGCCAGGGCTGGTGAACCCGGTATTGGTAATAGATAGAGCGGCGTGGCTCTGCGTAGGGCTGATGCATGTATGTGTCTCCTTGGAAGGCGCGATCCCGGTGTGACCCGGAGCGCCCAAACCTCTTGCTGGCTTGGAGCACAGTGTAGAAATACCCGCTGCGCCGAATGTCACCAGATGGAGACATAGACCTGACATCTATCAATTGCGATCGAATCCGCCTCAAGCCCTTTCCTGATCAGCGCCAGCAGCTATCAAAAACAAGAGCCAGGCAGCGGCTTACAGCGGGCCATCCATGGCTTCGGCAGGCTCCATGAGCAGCGCAAACAGCTCGCGCTGGCCCTGTACGCCCAGCTTGGCGCAGACGCGCTTGATATAGGTGCGCGCGCTGCTCAGCGTGATTCCCAGGCGCTGGGCGAGCGCATCGGCATCCAGCCCCTGGGCCAGGGCCCGCACCACATCCAGATCCCGTGCGGTCAGTTGCTCGAAGCGCCGTGCCAGCCGCCCCAGCACCAGGCCCACCAGATCATCCTGCAGCGCCTGGCCCGCATAGTGCAGGCGCATGGCCTGCATGACCAGGGGCGCAAAAGCCTCGATCTGCACTATGGCAGCGGCGTCGAAGCGGCCATGTTCCTCGCCCCGGTAGAGGTTGACCGACAGCCAGCGCGCGTTTTCCTGCAGCATCAGCAGCGACAGCCGCTCGGCGATGCAGGGCAGCTCGTAGCAGACATGGCGGTATTCGGGATGCTGCACATCCTCAGGCGCCTGGCGATGCAGCCAGACGCGCGGCTTGGCATGCGGGTCCCGGGCCAGGCGCTCGAGCTCGGCCTGCATCACGCGCTGCGAGCCGTCCAGTGGATAAAAACGCTCGCTATAGTCCTGCGAAATAATGGGCAGCGCGCCGGTACGCGCCCTGTCGCCCAGGCCCACCACGCGCGGCCGCGCCATGCCCTGGAACGAGAAAATCGTGCATTGCGCCAGCGGCACCTGCCGCCCCAGCAGATGCAGGATCTGCTCGGCCAGAGCATCGCTGCTGCTGCGCCCCACTTTCTCCAGCAAGACCGTGACATCGGCCAGGGCCACGGACAGCTGCGCCGCCTGCGCGGCAGCGGGCAGCAGCATCCAGTGCGAACGCTGGGCGGCAGAGGCGGAGAAGGAAGAGGCAGACATGCGCTGGAAGAAACAGGCCAGCCGGGATTGTCACCGCAAGGCCGGTGCCAGACCCGGCCACGGGCAAAAACCGGCAGATCGGGTACAGATCAGCCGGTTCGGAAATTCAGCGCGGCGAGCACACCAAGGCCTGGGACCCCAGGCTCTTACAATCGATAGCGCCTACCACTCGCCCACATTGCGGATGCGCTGCAGCAGATCCCATTCGTCCTCGGTGCTGCCGGCCTGCATCAAGGGTTCGTTCTGCTCCTGAGCCAGCGGTGGCGGGGAAAAGTGCTCACGGCCAAAGGTATGCTCGCTCAAGACCTGTTCTGCGCTGGTATGCATGTTCATGGCTGCCTCCTTCTCGGAAAAAGCATACTGCGCCTGCCCCAGCCCGTCTGTAGGAAAGCGAAACCGCAGCGCGTCTGTCTGGGCTGAACCCTGGTGTCATCCAGTCATCGAACCGTCATCAAAGCGCTGCCCGCAAGCCGCAGGCCTGCTCTCCACACCCCTGCTTTGGGGTTATGCTGCCGACCGCCATGCCCCAGACTCTTCGCACCCCTGCACACAGTGACCTGACCATCAAGAAAAGCCGCTTCATAGGCTGCGTGCAACCCATGACCGACCGCGCCAGCGCCCAGGCCGTGGTGGAGACCTTGAGGCGCGAGCACCCGGGCGCGGCCCATGTCTGCTGGGCCCTGCTGGCCGGCGGCCAGTCGGCGGCCGTGGACGACGGCGAGCCCAGCGGCACGGCCGGCCGGCCCATGCTCGATGTGCTGCGCCACCAGGATCTCGAAGGCGTGCTGGCCACCGTGGTGCGCTACTTCGGCGGTGTCAAGCTGGGCGCCGGCGGGCTGGTGCGCGCCTATACCGACACCGTTGCCCAGGCGCTGCTGCAGGCCGAAAAAGTCGCGATCCAGCGCATGCAGATCCTGCTGTGCACCGCTCCCTATGCGCTCGAAGGCCTGGTGCGGCGCATGGCCGAGTCGGCCGGGGCCGAGCTGCTGCAGGTGGAGCACGGCAGCTTGGTCAACTTCCGGCTGAAGCTGCCCGAATCCCAGGCCCAGGCCTTTGTCAGCGCCCTCAATGAAAACGGCCAGGGCCGCATAGGCTGGCTGGACCCCGACTGAGGCCCAGGCAGCAGCGCGGCCTGTGCGCACCTGCAGATTCCCTCCAATACCGGCCCCTCCTCGTTTATAAAGAGAGGATAGAGACATCCAGGCGAAGCGCCCCGTGTTCGAGCGGGACGGCACCGACCTGGAGCGAGGGACTGGCCTGGGGACGCCCGAGCGCGCAGCAACGGAGCCCTGGCGTTGATAGAGGGTTGCAGCATATGTACAACATCGCGGAACCGGGCCGTAAATTCGTCCAGCCGACTCAAGGCAGGACCTCATGGTCATTGCGCCTGCCCGAAAGCCAGACCAGGTCCCCGAGCATCCGCGCCACCCTGGCCTTGCTGGTGGTGCTGTGCATTCTGCCGATTTCGCTGATGGCCGGACTGCTGCTGGTCAACTATTACAAGCACGAGCAGCACCAGCTTTCGATCAGCGTCCTCAATCAGGCGCAAAGCCTGATGCTAGCCGTCGACCGGGAGTTTGCCGCCACCCAGGCCGCGCTGCAGGCGCTGAGCACCTCGCACCGTCTGGCCACCGGTGATCTGGAGGGCTTCCACAACCGCGCCGAGGAGGTACTGGAGAGCATGCAGGCGGACAGCATCACAGTGGTCGACCAGTCAGGCCAGCTGCTGCTTTCCACCCATCTTCCCTATGGCACTCCCCTGCCCAAGATTGCGGACAAGACCTATCCGAACCGTATCCTGGAATCCGGCAAGCCCGGGGTCTCGAACCTGTTCACGGGCCCCATAGCCAACCGCCCCATCTTCAGCGTCAGCGTTCCGGTGAAAATCGCCAACACCACCACCTATGCGCTCAACGCCACCTTCACCTCTCAGCGACTGATGTCCATGCTGCAGGCCCATGGCTTTCCCGATTCGTGGCGGGTGGTCGTCATGGACAGCTCGGGCCATATCGTGGCGCGCTCACGCGACCTCGACAAATTTCTTGGCAAATCCGTGACCCCGGACCTGATCGAGCATATGCGCCAGTCCAACGACGACAGTTTCGACTCCGTGACACTGGACGGCGTGTCGGTGCTGACGGCTTTCAGCGCCTCGCCGGTTTCCCACTGGTGCGTCGCCGTGGGCATTCCCAAGGCCGAACTGACGGCCGGGCTGCGCCACACCTTGCTGCGTCTGGGCTTGGCGACTGCTGCGGCCCTGGGCATAGGCCTGTGGCTGGCCTGGTTTGTCGGCGGACGCGTGGCGCGCTCCATTACCGGTCTGATGCGGCCGGCCATCGAGCTGGTCTCGGGCGAGAAGCTGGAGATCCCGCCTCTGCACTTCAAGGAAGCCAACGCCATGCGCAGCGCTCTGCTGCAAGCCTCGGAGCTGCTGCAGCAGTCCAAGCACGATGCCCATCACGACGGACTCACGGGCCTGCCGAATCGCACGCTGTTCCATTACTCCGTGGCCCAGCAGCTGGCACTATGCCAGCGCAACAACAAAGAGCTGTGCATTCTCTTCATCGACCTGGATGGCTTCAAGGCCGTGAACGACACCTTCGGTCACGCGACGGGCGACCAGCTGCTGCGCGAGGTATCGCTGCGTATGACCCAAGCCTGCCGGGAATCGGATATTTCGGCCCGGCTGGGCGGCGACGAGTTTGCCGTGGCCCTGATCCATTCGGATCTCGAGCATTCGCGCACCTTTGCCACCCAGCTGGTGGAACTGATCTCGCAGCCCTACGTGCTGGGCGGTTGCCGGGCCGAAGTCTCGGCCAGCATAGGCATAGCGCATTTCCCGAGCACAGCAACCGATGTGGATACGCTGCTGGCCAAGGCTGACCACGCTATGTACCAGGCCAAATCCGCGGGCAAGCGGCGAGTTTGCCTGGCGAGCTGAGCTCCTTGAGGGAAGCTAAGCCCTGGCCCGATTCAAGCCAAAGGCCACCCCAGGGTGGCCTTCAGACTAGAGCAGTGAGCCCGCTCAGGGCTTGATCGCGATCTTCAGCACCCCGTCGCGCTGATGGCTGAACAGATC